>NZ_JASBSF010000123.1 GCF_030149085.1 Microbacterium sp.
GGTCTGGTGCGGCGGGATGCTCGAGACGGGGATCGGTCGCGCCGCCAACGCCGCACTTGCCGCCCTCCCTGGATTCACGCTGCCTGGCGACGTCTCGGCATCCTCCCGGTTCTACGACCGCGACATCGTCACCGAGCCCGCTGTGCTCGAGGACGGGCATGTTCGGGTGCCCACCGGAGCCGGGCTGGGCGTCGAGATCGACCCTGTCGCGCTGGAGGACATGACTGTGGCCCGCGAGGTACTCCGCCGGTGACCGGCCCGGCCCCCAGCATGGGGCACCGGCATCTCGTCGGCGCAGTGATGCTGGGTGCCGCACTGGTCTCGGGGTTGGCCGCGTGTGCGTCGGCATCCCCCACCGAGGATCTTCCCGAAGGGGTGAGCGTGCGGCTCGTGCAGCAGCGGTCGGATGTCGCGCTGCATCAGGCCCAGGTCGAGATCACCAACGGGGCTGAGGCGATGCTGAGCGTCGAGGCCCTTTCTGTCATTGACTCGCGTTTTGAGGCGGATGCCGGCCGTGTGCTCCAGCGGACCAGCGTTATCGCCCCCGGCAGCACTGTCGGCATTCGTATCCAGCTCCCAGGTCCAGCCTGCGATGAGCCCGACGACGGGGCGTCGACGGTGGAGTTCTCGTGGCGCATCGACGATCGCGCGGGAGTCGCGCGGGCAGACCTTCCCGACGCACTCGATTTCCTGCCGGCAATGCACGCGCGCGAATGCGTCGCCGAGGCGCTCGCAGACGCCGCGACGGTCTCGTTCACACACTTCGCGGCCGGCGCGGGCGGAGGTGTCGGCATCATCACCCTCGCGGCTCTTCCGACCGGAGCCGGCGGTGCCACGATCGACGCGCTACGGCCGACCAACCTCCTCGGTTTCAGTGATGCGGGCACAGCACCGGATGCTGCACTGCCGCTGCAGATTCAGCTCGCTACCGGCGACGCCGCCCCGCGCGAGATCGCCATCGTGCTCGAACCGTTCCGCTGCGACGCCCATGCGGTGCAGGAAGACAAGCGCGGCACGATCTTCACGGTGGACGTGACAGTCGGGGGTGAGGCCGGCCAGATCGAACTGGCGGCATCGCCCGACATGCGCGCCGAGATTCTGGGCGCCGTCGCCGAGTACTGCGGGTTCGGGTCCTAGATTCCGCGCGATGTCACCGCGTGGCTCTAGCGTTGGGCTCATGCGCTCTCTTGGTGTCGTGTTCGAACCCGCCTTTCCGCCAGAACGCCTCAGGGAGGTAGCCCAGTCGGTCGAGGACGCGGGAGTTCCCGAGCTCTGGCTGTGGGAGGACTGCTTCCGAGAGTCCGGTATCGCCTCGGCCGCCGTCGCGCTCGCCGCAACGACCGAGCTCGCCGTGGGCATCGGGGTGCTGCCCATGCCGCTTCGAAACGTCGCGCTCACTGCCATGGAGCTGGCCACCCTCTCGAGACTGTTTCCGGGGCGCATCGTCGGCGGCGTCGGCCACGGGGTGCAGAGCTGGATGGCGCAGGTCGGCGCGCGGCACGCATCCCCTCTCACTCTGATGGCGGAGTATCTCCCGACGCTGCGAGCCCTGCTCGCTGGGGAGCGCGTCACCATCGACGGGCGCTACGTCCACCTCGACGATGCGGCCCTCGACTGGCCGCCGACCGTCGCCGTTCCCGTGTTCGCGGCCGCAGAAGGACCCAAGACGCTCGACAGTTCTGGCGCCCTGGCGGATGGCACGATCATTCCCTCGGGCTGGAGTCCGACTCGACTGCGCGAGGCGGCCATCCGGGCGCGGGCGGCGGCGGACGTGCGCGCTGGCGATCATTGCGTCGCGGTGTACCTTCTCACCCGGTTCACCGAGGATTCTGCGGCCTCTGGCGAGCCAACCGGGCGGGAGCGTGTCTTCGGCGATGTTTCGGTCGTCGCCGAGACCGTCGAGGCATTCTTCGCCGCGGGTGCCACCACCGTGGTGCTCCAGCCCTCGGCCGATGACGACGATCTCATCGGGTTCTCGCAGCGCTCCGGCGAGGTCGCCCGGATGCTGGGCATCGCGCGGTCTGCGACTGGCTTCGGATCCCCGTGAGCACGACACTTGCGGGGCGCTGAGCGGGTCGCCACACTCAGAGGTGGGAGTTGCTGCACGTCGGTCTCGGCGTCGGCGCGCGCTCCCGGGGAGGAAAAACCAATGAAGACCCGAATCGTCGCTGCCGCGCTCATGCTGAGCGTCGGAGCCATCGCCCTCACCGGCTGCGTGAACCCGGTCGAGCAGCTCATCAACAACACTGTCGAGGACGCCATCGAAGGCGCCACCGGCGTCGATGTGGATGCCGGCAACGGTGCGAGCGTGCCGGAGGGGTTCCCCTCCGACATCCCGCTTCCCTCCGGATCGCCGCTGGTCGCGCTTGCGGTCGACGGTGGTTACACGGTCACCTACACCCTGCCGAGTGTCGCCGACGGTGAGGGCATCATCGAGCAACTGAAGTCCCAGTACACGACAGACTCAGAGTCCGACTTCGGCGGGATGAAGATCTGGTCGTTCACCGGTTCGGACTACACCGTCGGCGTCACTCTGCTCGAACAGGAAGACGGCACGGCGCAGCTGCTCTACGTCGTCGCGCCGATCACGCAGTAGCAACGCGCGTTCGCAGCGCCCGACACGAGGGCGTGGCTCAGAGTTCGCCGCGCGCGCGAAGCTCCCGGCGGGTGAGCGCCTCGCCCTCGTTATCAGCGGGGCCGGATGTCTCGGTATCCGTGGCTGTCTCATCTTCTGCCCACGGCGCGTGGTGTGCCCGCTCGAGCTTCGCGCCTTCGACATCGACGTTCGGCACGATCCGATCGAGCCAGCGGGGCAGCCACCACGCCGAGCGCCCGAGCAGGTGCATGAGCGCGGGCATGAGCAGCATCCGTACGACGAAGGCATCCAGGAGCACGCCGAAGGCGAGGCCGAACCCGATCGATCGGATCATCGTCGACTCGGCGAAAATGAACCCGCCGAACACCGACACCATGATCAGCCCGGCCGCCGTCACGACCGCGCGACCGGCCCGCAGGCCACGCATGACGGCCAGCCGCGCTGGCGCGCCGTGGACATAGGCCTCTCGCATCCCCGACGACAGGAACAGCTGGTAGTCCATCGCGAGGCCGAACAGGATGCCGACCAGCAGTACCGGCAGGAAGCTGAGGATCGGACCCGTGCTGTGTAGGCCGAAGACCTCGGCACCCCATCCCCACTGGAACACCGCGACAGTGGCCCCGTACGTCGCGAACAGCGACAGGATGAACCCGCCCGTGGCAATGAGCGGCACCAGGAGTGATCGGAACACGACGATCATGATCAGCAGCGACAGGCCGACGACGACGCCGATGTACAGCGGAAGGACGCCCGCGATGTTCTCGGAGATGTCGATGTTGATGGCCGCCTGCCCCGCCACCCCGAGCTCGTACTCCCCGTCAACGGGCGGGAGAGCACGCAGGTCTCGCACGACCTGCTCGGTGGACTCCGCGCTCGGCCCCTCGGTCGGGATGACCTGGAACGCAGCGAGCGTGCCGTCGTCGGAGACCGCGATCGGCGCGACCGCCACCACGTTCTCGACCTCCGACAGAGCGGTGGCAACGTCGAGCTGTGCTTGCAGCTGGGCGTTCTCATCGAGGTCGCCGGGCAGCGCCGCCGTCACCAGCAGTGTGCTGTTGGCGCCGGGCCCGAAGGCATCCGCGGTCAGTTCGTAGGCCTGGTAGGCGTACGAGTCCTCGGGTTCGCTCGATCCGTCGGGAAGGCCCACGCGCATCGACAGGGTGGGAATCGCGATCACCAGCAGAGCCACGATCGCGCCGATCGCGGTGACCACAGCGCGCCAGGTCGGCATGGCGCGAGCCCGGTCGTCGGCGTGGTGGACGGTGCCCACGCGTGCGCGGGCGCGGCGGCTGAGCACGCGCATTCCTACGAGACCGAGTAGCGCCGGAGTCAGAGTGACCGCGATGAGCACCGCCACCAGAACCGCGAAGGCGCCCACGGTTCCCATGAGGCCGAGGAAGGGGATTCCGGTGATGTTCAGGGCGAGAAGAGCGATGATCACCGTCGAGCCGGCAAAGGTCACGGCGTTGCCGGCGGTGCCGTTGGCAAGCCCGATGGATTCGCGAAGGTCCGCGCCCTCGAGCAGCTGCTTGCGGTGCCGATTGATGATGAACAGCGAGTAGTCGATGCCGACGGCAAGTCCCAGCATGACGCCGAGGATCGGTGTGACCGACGACATGTCGATGACCCCCGACAGCGACAGTGCCGCCAGGACGGCGATCCCGACACCCACGAGGGCTGTCACCAGCGGCAGCGCGGCTGCGATCACAGTGCCGAGCATGACCAGCAGCACGATCGCCGCGATGACGACGCCCGCGATTTCCCCGATCCCGATCAGGTTCGGGATGGACTGCGCCAGGGTCGACGAGAACGCCACCTCGACTCCGTCGATCGGGTTCGCCTCGACGTGGTCGATCACGGCCTGCTTGGCCTCGGCGTCGAGTTCGAGCAGCGGCACGTCGAAGGCGACGTTCAGGAGCGCCGTTGCACCGTCGCTGGAGACAACGCCGATCCCGTCCGAGAGCTCGAGAAGATCAGCACCGAGTTCGAGTTGCGTTTCGTTCGTGGTCAATTCCTCGCGCGAGGCATCCAGCTCGGCCTGCTGCTGCTCGAGCTGCTGGCTCGCTGCATCCAGCTGCTGTCGCTGCGCGTCCAACTGGGCCTGCTGCTGGTCGAGAGCTGCCAGTTGCGAGGCCGGGGCTCCGGCCGCCTCGGCCTGCGCGCGGGCGGCCTCGAGCTGCTGCTGCGCGGCGTCGAGCTGCGCTTGCCCGTTCTCGACCTCAGCGCGGGCGGCATCCAGCTGCGCCTGGCCGGCCTCGAGCTGGGTGCGACCCTGCTCTATCTGGGTTCGCCCGTCGGTGATCTGCTGCTGCCGATCGGCTCGTTCCTGCTCGGCCTCGAACGGGTCGACGACCCGGGCGACATGGGGAAGATCCCGGATGCCCTCCGCGAGGTCAGCGACCTCCGCGCGCTGCTCAGCGGTGAAGGGTTCACCGTCTTCCGTGTGGAGCACGATCTGACCAGAGGCTCCCGAGAAGTCGGGGAGCTTCTCTGCCAACTCATCGGTTACCGTCCCGGAAGCGGTGCCGGGCACATCGAAGCTTGTGGCGAGGGTGCCGGCTCCCACCGCGTAGGCGCCGCCGGCAAGGCCCAGAACGGCGATCCACGCGACGATGACGATCCACGCGCGCCGGGCAGAGGCCTTGCCGAGCCGGTACAGCAGTTCAGCCATGATCACCTTTCGGGGCAGGATGCGCAGGGGAGCGACCGACAGCATACGATACGTACCGTCTCGCTTGCTGAATCGAAGGTGGATACCGTGGTCTCCATGACCGATGCCGTGCCCGTCGCAACCCGGCGCCGGGGCGGCCCGCCCCGCAGCGAAGAAGCACGCCTTGCCATCCTGCGCGCGACAGCGCGCCTCTTCCTCGAGAGGGGCTTCGGGCACCTCAGCATTGAAGGAATCGCCGCCGAGGCAGGGGTCGGCAAGCAGACGATTTATCGGTGGTGGCCGGGAAAGAGCGACCTGGTCGCCGAAGCGCTCATCGAGGGCTTCCTGATGCCCGAGCACTTCGCGCCCGGCTTCACCGGCACTCTGAGAGACGATCTGGCGAGCTGGATGCGCATCGTCCTGGACTTCGTTGCTGATCCCGGGCACGACGAGATGCTCCGGTCGCTCCTGGCAGCTGGAACGACCAATCCCGCGATCGGTGAGCGCATTCGCGAGCGGCTCGGAGCCGACGGTGACCTGGTGCATCGGCTCGAAAAGGGTGTGACCGACGGTGAGCTGGCGCCGACAGCTCCGATCCCCGCGATCATCGAGCTTCTGGTCGGCGCGATCGTCCTGCGCGTCTTCGCGCCCTCGAATGCCGATGACGGTGAGGCCGAGCGGCTCGTCGACGTCGTCCTCGGCACCCACACGGGACGCGGCCTGTGAGTCGCGGCGGATAGAATCGTCGGATGTCGCGGCATCCGCGATACCCTCGCGCGCAGCGCATCCCCGACCCAGGAGTTCCTCCGTGGCCGAGCAGTCCCGCCTCGACAAAGTGATCGCCCTTGCCCGCCACCGCGGGTTCGTCTTCCAAGCCGGCGAGATCTACGGGGGCTCCCGCTCCGCATGGGACTACGGCCCGCTCGGCACCGAGCTCAAAGAGAACATCCGCCGTCAGTGGTGGCAGACCTTCGTCCGCGGGCGCGGCGACATGGTCGGCCTCGATTCCTCGATCATCCTGCCCAAGCGCGTGTGGGAGGCATCCGGGCACGTCGCGACCTTCACCGACCCCCTCGTCGAGTGCCTGCAGTGCCACAAGCGGTTCCGCGCCGACAACCTCATCGAGGACTTCGAGGCGCGCAAGGGTCGCACCGCCGAGAACGGGCTGGCCGACGTGCCGTGCCCCAACTGCGGCACGAAGGGCCAGTACACCGAACCCCGCGCGTTCTCGGGTCTGGTCAAGACCTACCTCGGGGTCGTCGACGACGAGTCGGGCCTGTACTACCTCCGCCCCGAAACCGCGCAGGGCATCTTCGTGAACTTCACGAACGTGCTCACCGCGAGCCGCAAGAAGCCGCCCTTCGGGATCGGTCAGGTCGGCAAGGCGTTCCGCAACGAAATCACCCCCGGCAACTTCATCTTCCGAACCCGCGAGTTCGAGCAGATGGAGATCGAGTACTTCACTCCCCCGGCCGAGGCTCCGGAGTGGTTCGACCACTGGGTCGAGGCGTGCTGGGACTGGTTTACCGACCTCGGTATCGACCCAGCGAACATGCGGCGCTTCGATGTGCCCGAGGAGGATCGCGCCCACTACTCCGCCGGCACGATTGACGTCGAGTACCGCTTCGGGTTCCCGGGCAAGGAGTGGGGCGAGCTCATGGGGGTCGCCAACCGCACCGACTACGACCTGAAGAGCCATGCCGAGGCATCCGGGCAGAGCCTGACCTACTTCGACCAAGCCTCGGGCGAGAAGTACACCCCGTATGTCATCGAGCCCTCGTTCGGGCTTACTCGCGCCATGATGGCGTTCCTCGTCGACGCTTACCGCGAAGAAGAGGTTGCCAACGCGAAGGGTGGCACCGACACCCGGACCGTCTTGAAGCTTGACCCGCGCCTGGCGCCGGTCAAGGTCGCCGTGCTGCCGCTGTCGCGTAACGAGGCCCTGTCGCCGCTCGCGCGTGGGCTCGCTGATCGCCTGCGCGGGCACTGGGCAGTCGACTTCGACGACGCCGGTGCGATCGGCCGCCGCTATCGCCGTCAGGACGAGATCGGTACCCCGTTCTGCGTCACCGTCGACTTCGATTCCCTCGACGACAACGCCGTCACGGTGCGTGATCGCGACACGATGGCCCAAGAGCGTGTGCCGCTCGAGAGCGTCGAGGCCTATCTCGGCGAGCGCCTCGTCGGCGCCTGACACAGGCTGCGGAATCGAGGGTGAGTATCAGCCCTTGGCGGCAGCCTTCATCGCCTTCTTGTGCTCTCGCACCTTCGCAAGGGACTCGGGGCTGGTGATGTCAGCGACGCTGCGGAAGGACCCTTCTTCGC
>NZ_JASBSF010000131.1 GCF_030149085.1 Microbacterium sp.
TCGCACCCGGCGTGGACTCATACAAGTCCACCGCCCGCTGCCGGAACTCGTCCGTGTAGTTCTTCCTAGCCATCCCTTGGATTCTCGCTTCCCCAGCATCGTGCTGGAATCAGCGTGTCCAAGATCAGGGGTCAAGCGCCCTCCGCCTCGCGCGGATGACCGTTCTCGCCGTCGGTATCGGCAATCTCGACATGCACACGAAGAACCTCGGGTTGGTGCATCCCGCCAACGACGTGCCGACACTCGCTCCGGCATATGACCAGGTGCCCCTCGCCCACCCTTCCGGAGGAGATGGTCGACTGGCGCTCGCCGTGAACCGGAAGTACCGGCATGCCGAGATCACGCGCGACGACCTCGTCAGCGAGTTCGAGTCGTGGCGGCTCCGTCGCGCAGCAGCGGCGGTCTCGGATGTGCTCGATGAGTTGTCCGCTGCTGTAGCCGAAGAGGTTCCGCTTGACTCGGCTCATCCCGAATTGCACGATTCGATTAGCAGCTTCGTCCGCAATCTGCGAGAGGGGCAGGCCGTCGGAGACGGTCGAGCACCCTCCGCAGGCTAGCGAAGCGCCTGCGACTGCATCCACTCCCCCAGCACGCGGTAGGCCTCTTTCCGCACGGCTGCGCGGGAGAGGAACACGTCGTGGAGCGCGCCCTCGATCCGCGCGATGGTCACGAGGCGGCCTAGGCGCGTCGCAGCCTTGGCGATGTCGTCGACGACCAGAACGGAGTCTGTCTCGAGCATGTCGGGGCGCCACATCAGCGGCGAACTCGACCGCTGCGACAGCATGACGAGCGCAGGGCATCCCACCTCGATGCCGTCCGCAACCGTCTCGTGGCCGTCGAGCACCGCCTTGAGCCAGCCCGGAGTGGTCGGAAACCCACGCTCAGGTCGCCATCCGTCCGGCGCCTCCGGCAGAGTTCCGACCTCGCGCTGCGCGCGAGTATAGAAGCCGAGATCGACAACCGGATGCATGCCCAACGGATCCCACCGAGCACGGGCCGCCACCAACGGCGAGAGCGCCTCCCTGCCCCGGGCCCCTGTCTGAAACTCCAGCCACGGACTGTTGAGCACGAGGGCCGATGCAAGCCCCGGATGCCGTGCCGCCCACAGCGACAGCGTGAGCCCTCCCGTGGAGTGGCCGAGCAGCACGAGACGCCGCCCCGGCCTCTCGTCCCGTCCCATCGCGGACAGCGCCGCAGCAATGTCTGCGTCGTACGCGGACAGCGAGGAGACGTAACCCGGAGTCTGACCCGGGCGCAGGCTCCGTCCGTACTTGCGCAGATCGAGCGCATAGAACCGGGCGCCCCGGTCAGCCCACCACTGCGCGAGGCTTGTCTGGAAGAAGTAGTCCGACCACCCGTGCACGTAGAGAACATCGACGTCGCGAAGACGTCCCGTCCAGGAGGCAGGCCACGACGGCAGCAGTCGCACGAGCGTGGCGACGATCTCGCCCTCGGCGTCGCTGCCCAGACTCAGCGTGCGCTGCCGGAAGCGACCGCCGAGCAGGTCAGGAAGCCACACCTCTTCCATGTGCCGAGACTATCGGCACCCGCTCTCGCTCAGTTGCCCCAGATCTGCAGATTCAGATCGCTCAGCAGCATGTCGGCATCCACGTTCGTCACTGACGAGTAGATCCAGATGTCCTCGCGGCTCGTGATCGTCTCGACAGTGTCGACGGGGTACTGGGAGTTCGGCGTGACCATCTGGCATACCGGGTTTCCGGCATCCCCCGTGACGCAGGTGTAGCCCTGATCGGGAAGGGTCGCGACGTAGGCCTCAGCAGCCGCGGGGTCGACCTCGCTGATCAGCAACAGCACCCCTGACGTGTCGCCGGCGAACCAGTCGCACCCGAGCAGCAGCGTGGCGCCCTCGGGAGCCGGACGGACGAAGCCGACGCCGTCGCCCTGCAGATTCAGCTGGTCGACCGAGTCGGCGCGGCTCTCAGCCGTACCGACGGCGGCACAGTCCGCGGGGACGTTGCCGACGAACGACTGTGGTTCTTGCGTCGGTTCAGAGCTGGGCGTGTCGTTCTGCGTTACCTCAGAGCTCGGCGTGGTCGAGGGCTCGGGCGTCGGCGCACAGCCCACGAGCACCAGAATGCCGACGACGGCAACGGCAGGAAGAAAACGGAACCGGAACATAGGTACTCCTTCGTACAGTGCGCGGGCGACCACCTCACCTGCACACACTCTGGACTTCCCCAATGTAAAACACGAGGAGAGCGCGCGCCCGTCTGCTCAGCGGCGACCGCGACGGGTTGTTCGCAGGGCCAGGATGCCGAGCAGCAGCGAGAGCGCCATCATCGCCGCAATGACCACGGCCATCGGCACCGCCGTGTCCTCTCCCGCCAACCCCACGAGCGGTGATGCGACAGCGCCGACCACGAACTGCGATGTCCCCAGGATTGCTGAGCCTGCACCGCGGGCTCGATCGGCGCGGGCAAGGCCCAGCGCACTGGCATTGGACATCGTGAACCCGAGCCCGAGGGTGAGCAGAAACGCGCCGGCTATGAAGCCCGGGATCGTGAGCGTGCCGGTCAGCGTCAGCACGAGCAGAAGCGCTGCGGCGCAGGCCGTGGCGCCGAGGCCGACACCCAGCATCCGTCTCGGTCCGAACCGCACGGCGACCCGGGCGTTCACGATGTTCGAGAGGATGACGCCGCTGGCCGCAACAGCGAACGAGACCGAGTAC
>NZ_JASBSF010000135.1 GCF_030149085.1 Microbacterium sp.
GACCGCGCTCGGCACCCTCGAGGGTCGCCCTGCGGTGCGTCGATCGGGCGCACGGGTCGGAGACATCGTCGCCGCCACGGGAGGTCTCGGAGATGCAGCTCGCGGCTTGCGCCTCCTCTTCGACCGCTTCCGGGATGCCGCCGGCAACCCGATCGCGGTAGACCGGGCGGGTCTCACGGCCGAGGAGGCGCGGGAGCTCGACGCGCAGCTTCGGCCTTCACCGCACATCGCCGACGGGGTGAGGGCCGCGATCGCGGGTGCGTCGGCCATGATGGATCTGTCGGACGGCCTCGTCCTTGACGCCGGGCGCATGGCGGCGGCATCCGGTGTCACCCTTGACCTGCACCGGGATGCGCTCGGCCCGCACCCCGACGACGCCCTCTCCGGCGGTGAGGACCACGGCCTCTTGGCGACCTTCCCGACGACGGATGCCGTGCCCGACGGCTTCCAGGTCATCGGGGTGGTCCGTGAGCGCGGGGAGGCTCCGGTCCTGGTCGACGGTGCCCGCTATGAGAGCAACGGCGGGTGGGATCCCTATCGCGACTGGGATGCGTCGCTCGGCTGATCGTCCGCGTCAGCGACGCTTGCCACGCACCGGAGCCACCAGACTGCCGTGTCACCGTACCGGCGTTGGCGTTCGAGCATGAGTCCGGTAGGAAGCACAGGCTCGGGGGAACGCGCGGCACGCTCGGTCACGACGATGGCGTCCGGAGCGAGCGAAGGGACGAGCAGTCGCAGAACCTGGGCGAGGTCCTCCTCGCCCAGGTCGTACGGCGGATCGATGAAGACCAGCGCATACGGTTCGCGCACGGCCGCGAGGTAGGCATCCGCAGAGGTTCGATGCACGCGGTATGTTCCGCCGGCAGCGCGCCGCACACGCTGCGCGTTGCGTTCGATGACGCTCGCCGCCCGCGGAGATTTCTCGACGAGGTCGACGGATGTCGCGCCCCGACTGAGGGCCTCCAGCCCCAGCGCCCCCGACCCGGCATAGAGGTCGAGCACCCGGGCACCGGCGATGGCGTCAGCGGCATCGAGCGAGCCGAAGATCGATTCGCGGACCCGGTCGCTGGTCGGTCGCGTGCCCCTTCCCGGAACCTCGAGGGTCAGGGAGCCGGCGGCGCCCGCGATGATCCGTGTCACCCGTCCACTGTACAAACCGGCACAGCGCCGCCGCGGGCGCAGCCTCGGCATCCGCGCGTCGGATGCTCTGCCTAAACTCAGGAGCATGGTCGCCCTCACGCTGTCGTCGCGGCTGGATGGCGCGCTTGGCGGCAAGACGGCCAAGGCTCTCGAGCGTGCTTTCGGGATGCGAACGGTGGGTGACCTGCTCGAGCATTACCCTCGTCGTTACGCGCGACGGGGAGAACTCACCCCCATTGCGTCCCTGCCCATCGGTGAACCTGTCACGATCGTCGCTGAGGTTCGCCGGGCCTCCGAGCGGCGGATGCAGAACCGCCGGGGATCTCTGCTCGAGGTCGTGATCAGTGACGGCAACGGGGAACTCACCCTGACCTTTTTCAATCAGTCGTGGCGGATGAAAGAGCTGACACCCGGCAGGCGCGGGGTGTTTGCAGGCAAAGTTGGGGAGTACCGCAGGTCGTTGCAGCTCGCCCACCCCGACTATGAGCTGTTCGACGACGAGGACCGCGCGAGGGCGACGGCCGAAGCCACAGCGAACCTTCCCGTACCGATCTACCCGGCCACGGCGTCACTGGCGAGCTGGCAGATCGCGAAGTTCGTGGGGATGGTTCTCGACGGGCTCGACGATCTGCCTGAGCCTCTTCCCGAAGATCTGCGGCGGGCTCACGGTCTGCTGTCGTATCGCATGGCTTTCGATCGCATTCACCGGCCCGACTTCCCGGATCAGGTTGAGCCCGCTCGGCAGACCCTGCGCTGGCATGAGGCGCTCGTGCTGCAGACCGCGCTCTTGCAGCAACGCCAGTTCGTCCGGGCGATGTCGGCGACGCCGCGAGAGCCAGGCGCGCTGCTCGAACGTTTCGACGCAGCGTTACCGTTCACTCGCACGCCCGATCAGGTATCGGTCGGCGATGAGATCTCCCGCGACCTGGTGGGCGAGTGGCCCATGAACCGCCTCGTCCAGGGCGAGGTCGGGTCGGGCAAGACGCTCGTTGCGTTGCGTGCAATGCTGCAAGTAGCCCAGAGCGGCGGACAGTCCGCTCTCATCGCTCCGACCGAGGTGCTCGCTTCGCAGCATCTGCGCTCGATCGCGCGGATGCTCGGGCCCGACCTGGCGGTCGAGCTCATGCCGACGCTGCTGACTGGTCAGTTGACGGCGGCCGAGCGCCGTCGGGCGGCGCTGCGCGTCGCATCCGGGCAGTCTCGCATTGTCGTTGGCACGCACGCGCTCCTGAGCGACGCGACAACCTTCGCTGACCTCGGACTGGTCGTCGTTGACGAGCAGCACCGGTTCGGTGTCGACCAGCGTGAGGCGCTGCGAGCGAAGGGGACGACGCCGCACGCGCTCGTGCTCACCGCGACGCCGATTCCCCGGACCGTTGCGATGACGGTTTTTGGTGATCTCGACGTCTCCACGATCCGCTCGATGCCCGCGGGTCGCGCTGGTATCGAATCATTCGTTGCGCCGATAGCCGACCGTCCCGCGTGGTTTGCGCGCGTGTGGGAGCGCGTGGCCGAAGAGGTAGCCCAGGGTCGTCAGGCCTTCGTCGTGTGCCCCTCAATCGATGCCTCCGCGGCGGGCAAGCCAGCAGCAGACGAGGTCGCCGATGTTCCCGCGACCGACGCTGCCGAAGCTACGGCAGAGGAATCGTCGCGCAAGACGCGCTGGGGCGTTGTCCAGGTCGCCGAACTGCTGTCGCGGCATCCGGCTTTCGAGAACCTCTCGGTCGAGATCCTCCACGGCAAGATGCCCGCGGAACAGAAGGATGCCGTCATGCAGGCCTTCGCCGCAGGGCGCATCGACGTTCTTGTCGCCACCACCGTCGTCGAGGTGGGTGTGGACGTTCCGAATGCCTCGACGATGGTGATCCTCGAGGCCGACCGCTTCGGCGTGTCTCAGCTGCACCAGCTTCGCGGCCGGGTCGGCCGGGGCTCTGTGCCCGGACTGTGTCTGCTCGTCACCGAGAGCGAGCAGGGAACGTCGGGGCGTGCGCGCGTGGAGGCTGTGGCGGCGACCCTCGATGGGTTCGCCCTCGCCGAAGTCGATCTCGAACTGCGCGGCGAGGGGGACGTGCTGGGCGCAGCGCAGTCCGGCGCGAGGTCGTCGCTGCGCCTCCTGCGCGTCGTGACGGATGCCGACCTCATCGCCCGCGCCCGGGCGGCTGCTGAAGACATCCTCGCGGCCGATCCGGCGTTGCTGTCTCACCGTCCGCTTTCGGACGAGATCGAACGGCGGGTTGGTCAGCAGGAGCGTGCGGCTCTCGCCAAGAACTGATGCTGACCCCCGATAGGGTGGAGGCATGAACAGTCGGATCGCCGTGGTTCCGGGTTCCTTCGATCCGCCGACGCGGGGTCACCTCGACGTCATCCGCCGTGCGGCGCGACTCTACGACCAGTTGCACGTTGTTGTCGTTCACAACCCGGGCAAAGAGGCGATGCTGCCGCTTGCGCAGCGGCTGTCACTGCTGGAGCAATCCATCGCCGAGGCCGACATCGAGGGCAGCGTTGTCGTTGCCTCCTGGAGTGTGGGGCTGCTCGTGGACTACGCGCGCGATGTCAATGCCGGAGTTCTCGTGAAGGGCATTCGCTCGCAGGCTGATGTCGTCTACGAAGTGCCCATGGCCGTCGTGAACCGCGATCTCGCGGACGTGGAGACCGTCTTCTTGCTGCCCGATCCGTCGCACGCGATGGTGTCGAGCTCGCTTGTGCGACAGGTAGCAGCCCTCGGCGGTGACGTCTCGGCGTACGTACCGCCCGCGGTCGCTCGATTCCTGCACACCGGCGGCCACGACCTCTGAGCCGTCATCGAGCCCGTTCCCTCTCACGCGGGTAGCATGGTCCCCCGTGAGTAGGCAGCACTCCGGACCGTTCGTGGTCCCCGTCCGTGACATCACGCACCGTCCCGGCGAGATGCGAGAGTTCTCCCTCGAGATCCCGGCGCCGCAGAAGTGGGGCGAAGGGTTGGTCTCGGTCGCGGAGGGCGAACCGATCGTTCTTGATGTCCGGGTGGAGAGCGTGCACGAGGGGATCCTCGCCACCGGCGAGGTCGACACCGAGTACACCGGCGTGTGCGGACGGTGCCTCAATGAGGTCGCCGAAGGCGTCCGCGTCGCGTTCCAGGAGCTTTTCGCGTATCCTGGGCAGGAAGAAACTGACTTCGAGGTTCAAGACGACCACGTGGATCTTGAAACTCTGGTCAGGGATGCGGTAGTCCTGTCGCTTCCATTTCAGCCGGTGTGTCAGCCGGATTGCCCCGGCCTTGATCCGGTCACGGGTGAGCGACTGACCGAGAGCACCGGTTCGCCCGCGAGCGAACCCATCGATTCCCGGTGGGCGGCGCTCCAGGGCTACACCACCCAGGACGACACCACAGACCACGGCGACCACGACGCACGCGCGTGAGTGGCTGCCGAGAAGAAAGAGAAGAGCTGAACAATGGCTGGTAACCCCCCGAAGCGCAAGGTCTCGCGTTCGAACACCCGCTCGCGCCGTGCGCAGTGGAAGGCCGATGCGCCCACCCTCGTCAAGACCGTCGAGAACGGCAAGACCGTCTACAGCCGTCCGCACCAGGCGAAGGTCGTCACCGACTCGCAGGGCACCGAGCTGTTCCTCGAATACAAGGGCCGCAAGGTCGCCGACGTCTGAGCGTCGCAGCGACGTGACGACTCGCGAGTCCGCTGAACTCGCGCAGAAGCTCGGGGTCGACATCGACCCCGAGCTTCTCGCGCTGGCACTGACCCACCGGTCCTGGGCCTACGAGAACGGCGGAGTGCCCCACAACGAACGGCTCGAGTTCCTCGGCGACTCCGTGCTCGGCCAGGCCGTGACCGTGCGGCTGTTCCGCGCGCATCCCGAACTCGACGAGGGTTCGCTCGCCAAGCGGCGCGCAGCCGTGGTGTCGACCGTCGCGCTGGCAGAGGTTGCCCGCGGCATCGATCTCGGCGCGTACGTCAAGCTCGGGAGAGGCGAGGAGCAGACCGGAGGCCGGGAGAAGGACTCGATCTTGGCCGACACCATGGAAGCCGTCTTCGGGGCCACCTATCTGTCGGCGGGCCCGGATGCGGCATCCGACCTCGTTCTTCGCCTGATCGAGCCGCTGCTGTCCGATCCAGACCGCTACGGAGCCGCCGTCGATCCCAAGACGGCGCTGCAGGAGCTTGCTGCCCGTCGTAGCGTTGCCCCGCCGGCGTATGAGGTCTCATCGGCGGGGCCCGATCATGACCGCCGCTTCACCGCGATCGTGGTCGTCGGTGATCACCGCGCTGAGGGCGTCGGGACCAGCAAGAAGCACGCCGAGATGGCTGCTGCCCTCCGGGCCTGGCGCGACCTCACCGCGCGCACGTGATCTCGCTCCCCGAACGCGATGCCTGAGCACGATGCCCGAGAACGATGCCTGAACTTCCTGAGGTCGAGGTCGTCCGCGCCGGTCTCGCGCCGGCGGTTACGGATGCCGTCATCGAGTCAGCCACCGTCATCGATGGTCGCGCGCTGACGCGGCATCCGCCGGGAGCGTTGGACTTCGAGGCTCGGCTCCTCGGCCGCACCCTGGGGGGCCCGGCAAGACGGGGCAAGTTCCTGTGGATCCCGCTAGCCCCCGGCGCTCCGGGCGCGGTGCCCACCGAAGCTCTGGTCGCGCACCTCGGTATGAGCGGGCAGATGCTGCTGCGGCCTTCCGGGGCGCCTCCAGAGCGGCACGAGCGCGTGCGGCTCGACATCCGGCATCCGGAGCATGGCGATCTCGCGGTGGTGTTCGCTGATCAACGCACGTTCGGTTCGCTCGCGATCGATTCTCTTCAGGACACTGCCGACGCACGTGCGGGCGGATACGGCACTGACGACGCACTCGTCCCGGCTCAGGTCGCGCACATCGCGCGGGATCCTCTGGATCCGGGATTCGACCTTCGGGCCTTTCGCCGCACCCTGGAGCACAAGGCGTCGGCGATCAAGCGCGTGCTGCTTGACCAAACCGTGGTCTCGGGCATCGGAAACATCTACGCCGACGAGTCGCTGTGGGCAGCGCGCATCCATCCCGATACGCAGGCTTCGGACCTGAGCACCCGCGCCGTCTACCGCCTGATCACCGAAGTCCAAGCGGTGCTCGAGAAGGCTCTCGCCGAGGGCGGCACAAGTTTCGACGCACAGTACGTCAACGTCAACGGACAAGCGGGGTACTTCGCCCATTCGCTGAATGCCTATGGCCGGACTGGCCAGCCGTGCGCACGGTGCGGTGCCCCCATCGTGAAGGTGTCGTTCACGAACCGCTCATCCCACTTCTGCCCCCACTGCCAGCGGCCGCCGCGGCTCACTGCGTGAGCATCTTCTTCCACGCGCCGATGTAGGCGACCGGACGGAACCCGATCTCTTCGTTCACGGCCAGCATCGGCCGGTTCTCTTCGGCGTTGTAGGTGAGAATCCGCTGCGTGTGTGGTGCCAGTTCGCGCCACCGAAGGAGCGCGGCGGTCTTGATCAGCATCCCGAGTCGGTGACCGCGGTGTTCCCGCAGCACAAGTGTGTCCTCCTGGTGGGTCACGGGGTGCCCGGGGCTTGACGCCAGCTCGGTGAAGGCAACGAGCCGGCCTGACGCGCGATCGCGTGCCGCGACCACGAGCACGTCGCGCCCGCCATCGATCCAGTGAGTGTCGTGTTCGAGAATCCGTGCCGCGTCCCAGCTTTCCTCGGCGATCTCCATACCGGCGCTCGGTGCGTCCACGCTCATGCGCGACTTCATCCAGGCGTAGTCGGCCACGAACTCCCGAGGAGTTGGCGGATGCCACGAGACGACGTCGTATCCGCCTGCTGCGCCCAGTGCCTGCTGGTGGAGATCCGCCACGAAGGCCATGCTGGTGGCCGAAAAGTTGAGGATGCTCTTGCGTTCGACCTGTTCCAGCGCGTAGCCGTGGCGGAGCGCGAATCGGGCAGCGTGATCGAGGGGGATCTGACCGTACCCGGTCGGCGGTGTCACCTGCTCACCGGCTGCCGTCGGATGCTCGATCCACGACTCGATGACGCGGCGTCCGTGCGCTCGTGCGGCTGCCTCGAGGATGCCGAGCGCCGTGCTTCCGATGCCGCGGCTCCAGGCATGGCGGCGGAGTTCGATCTGCGCGTAGGCGACGGTGGCATCGCCATCGTTCGGAAGATCAAGCCCTGCGCGTCCCACGAGCTCGTCGCCGCTCCAGACGCCCCAGATGAGCCGCTGCTCGAACGGGGACGGCTGGTAGTGGGGAAGGATCACGGCGGGTTCGAGTTCCTCGTCGCGATTGCCGCTGATCTCGTCGTAGACGATGTTGCGGACCCTCACCATCTCGAGAAAGTCCGCGGCCTCGGGTGCGTTGAGACTGCTCGGGATGGTGAGGGGCCGGATGTCGGGTGTTGCGGTTGTCACGGCGGATCCTTCGATCAGCGGGCGTTCAGATGCCAGGCGGCCAGGCGCAGGGCGTGAGCCGCACGCTCTTCGCGCGCCAGCTCCTGTTCGTAGCGGAGGCGTGCGACCTCGCGCCGCTCCCGGGAAGCCGCGCGGCGCAGGTGCTGCGTAAGTACCCAGACGGCGATCCGCAGACTTGCGCGCTCGGCAACCGTCAGATGTCGACGGACCTGGGGGTGGGTGGTGAGAGCCTCGACGGGCTCGAGTGTGGTGTACATGAGAGACCTTTGGTCAGCTGCGGATGCCGGTGTTCTTCCGGCATGCAGCGGGGAGGCATCCGTGCTCTGACGTAACGGTCAGCGCAGATGCGGAGAAGTGAACGGACGGTGGGTCCGTGTGACCGGAACCGATGAGGTCCGGTGGCTCGACCAGCGCGCTTTAGGCGGCGGTGGGAGCGGCGAGCAATCCCGGGGAGGTCAGTCCCATGGGCACGCGCAACGGGGTGTGTCCAAACACTGCAGTGCGAATCATCATGGCTGTCCTCCTCTCGTGACGTGTCGCGATCTGAGACGCTAGCGGGTCGAACCCGCCTTCGTCAAGCAAGCTCCCAGAATTCGTGGTCATCCGGGCGTGTCGCCCGTCCTGGGCCTGGCTCCCTCGGGGAAGCGTCGCAGCAGGGTACCGTAGGTCGACGGTCGGACGTGGGGTCGATACGCCACAGGTCGGGAAGGAACGCGCATGCACCTGAAGAGCGTCACGCTCAAGGGGTTCAAGTCGTTCGCCCAGCCGACCACGTTCGCTTTCGAACCGGGGGTCACCGCAATTGTCGGCCCCAACGGTTCTGGCAAGTCCAACGTCGTCGATGCGCTGGCCTGGGTCATGGGGGAGCAGGGCGCCAAGACCCTGCGCGGCGGAAAGATGGAAGACGTCATCTTCGCCGGTACCTCGACGCGCGGGCCGCTGGGTCGCGCCGAGGTGCAGCTTACGATCGACAACAGCGACGGTGTCTTGCCGATCGAGTACTCCGAGGTCACGATCAGTCGAACGCTGTTCCGCAACGGAGCGAGCGAGTACGCGATCAACGGCGAAGGATGCCGCCTGCTCGACGTGCAAGAGCTCCTGAGTGATTCGGGTCTGGGCCGTGAAATGCACGTCATCGTGGGGCAAGGCCGCCTCGACACGGTCCTGCAGGCTTCACCCGAGGATCGGCGCGGCTTCATCGAAGAAGCCGCCGGCATCCTCAAGCATCGGCGCCGGAAAGAGAAGACGCTTCGCAAGCTCGAGGCGATGGAAGCCAACCTCACACGCCTGAGCGATCTTGCCGGTGAGCTTCGCCGACAGCTCAAGCCTCTGGGGCGTCAGGCCGAGATTGCCCGGGAAGCTGCCACGATCGCCGCCGTTGTGCGTGACGCGAAGGCTCGCCTGATCGCTGACGAACTGGTCGGTCTGCGAGCGGAGCTGGCTGACCACATGCGTGCCGAGCACGAGCGCCACGCCGAGCGGCTTGTTCTGCAGGACCGGTCGGATCAGCTGCGGGTCCGAATCGCTCAGCTCGAGGCGGAGCAGCGCTCCGAGGCTGTCGACGGTGCGCGGCGTGTGCTGTTTTCGCTCGAGCGTGTGCAGGAGCGTCTGCGTGGGCTGTACTCGCTCGCCGGGCAACGGTTGACCCTTCTCGGGGAATCGGCAGACGACGACAGTGCGGCAGTCCGTACCGTCACGAGCGCGATGATCGATGACGCGCGGGCTGAGATCGATGAGGTGTCTGCAGGGCTCCTGGATGCCGAGGACGCGGCATCCGAGGCTGCCCGCGACGTCATGCGGGCTCGCGCCGAACTGGATGCGCTGGACGTAGACATCGCCGAGCAGAGCGCGTTGGTTTCGCAGCATGAGATGAAGCTCACCGCGCTGCGGGGCTCCGCGGACGCGGCGGAGTCTGCACTCGCGGCCATCGATGACGGCCTGGCGCGCCAGCAGCGCGCGCTGGACGCGGCGACGGCCCGCCGTGAGTCCGCAGCAGCCGAACTTGCCGGGGTCGATCCCGAGCTTGTCCCCGAGGGCAGCACGGCGCAGTACGCCGCGGAATACGACGAGGCGGGCCGCCGGGCGACGGATGCCGAGACCCGGGTCTCGGAGTTGCGTGACCGCCTTCACGGCACCGAGCGCGAGATCGAAGCGCTCACCGCCCAGACCACCGCGCTGACGCGTGCGCTGGGCGTCAAGAACGCCTCTGCCGACCTGATCGCTGAGGGAGCCCCCGGAGTTCGGAGCCTCGTCGGCGACGCCATCCAGATCACGCCCGGCTACGAGGCTGCCATTGCCGCGGTGCTCGGTCCCCGCGCCGAGGGTGTGCTGGTGGACAGTCTCGAGGATGGCTTCGCGCTCGCCGAGCGCGTGCGTGATGCCGATCGTGGAGTGGTCGATTTCGTCATCGGTGAGGTCACCGGGACAGGCGACGATCTGTCAGGTTTCGACCCGTTGCGCCCCGCCGCGGATGTCGTCACGGGTCCCGCCGGCGTGCTGGCGCTTCTGACGCGCGTCCTCATCGCGGATGACCTCGACGCGGTTCGCAGGAGCGCGTCGTCGGTCGTTGCCGACCCTCGCACGATCACCGTTGTCACCCGAGCCGGAGAGGTGTTCACCGGCTCCTCGCTGCGCGCGGGTGCTGGAGCATCACGATCGCGCCTCGAGCTTCTGGCCGAACGGGATGCCGCCGCCGAGCGTCGCGATGAACTCGTCGTGGTGGCCGACTCCCTCAGGGAGGCGCTCGCCGATGCGCGGGCCGCATCCGAAGAAGCCAAAAGGCACACCAGTGCTGCGCTGACACGCTTGCGCGAGCACGATGCGGCAGTGGCCGCGCACGCGGAGCACGTCAACCGAGCGACGGTGCAGCTGGAGGCTGCCAGCGCGGAATGCGAGCGACTTGAGGTGGGACTCGCGCAGGCGCAGACCGCACGGGACGATGCAGCGGCTGCCGCCGCATCGGCGCAGACACAATTGCAGCACGCGCTTGAGGCGCCGCGTCCCATCCTGGACGCCTCGGCGCGTGACGGGCTTCTCGAGGCGCTCGAGGGCGCGCGAGAGCACGAGATGCGGGCGCGACTCGATGTCGAAACGCTCCGGGAGCGCGTTCGTGCCGGACAGGCGCGGGTGCAACAGCTCGAGCGCCAGCGTGAACGCGAGGCTGCGGCCGCTGCCGAAGCGGCTCGTCGTGCGGTCATCCGTCGACGCCAACGCCAGGTAGCCGCCGACGTTGCCGCAACCCTGCCCGCCGTGCTCGACTCGGTCGACCGGTCGGTTTCGGCGGCGCGTCTCGAGCTGGCGGAGGCAGAGTCTGCGCGCTCGGCCGTGACGTCGGAGTTGTCGGCAGTCCGTGCCGACGAGGCGGCGGTGAGGGAGCGTCTGGCAGGACTGACCGAGAGCGTTCATGGGCTCGAGCTGCAGATGCACGAGAAGCGCCTTCACGTCACGAGCATTCTCGACAGGGCACGATCGGAACTGAGTCTCGAAGAAGACATTCTGATTTCCGAATATGGTCCCGATCAGCCGATTCCCGCCGACGACGGCGAGGAGCCGGTGGCTTTCGACCGCGCACATCAGCGCAAGCGACTCCAGGATGCGGAGCGCAAACTCGCCCAACTGGGTCGGGTTAATCCGCTCGCGCTCGAGGAGTTCGCCGCGCTTGAGCAGCGGCACACCTTCCTCACCGAGCAGCTCGCCGACCTCACAAGCACGCGCAAAGACCTCGTGACGATCATCGACGACCTCGACGAGCGGATGCAGACGATTTTCCTCGCTGCGTTCGAAGACACCCGCGCCGCCTTCGACGAGGTCTTCCCCGTCCTGTTCCCCGGGGGCTCTGGAAGCCTGAGCTTGACCGATCCCGACAACCCGTTGACCACGGGAATCGAGGTTGCGGTGCGACCTGTCGGGAAGAAGATCGAACGGCTCTCGCTGCTCTCCGGTGGCGAGCGATCGCTGGCTGCGGTGGCGCTGCTGACGGCGATCTTCAAGGCGAGGCCGAGCCCGTTCTACATCCTCGACGAGGTGGAGGCTGCCCTCGATGATGCGAACCTCGGTCGCCTCCTCGGCGTCTTCGAGCAGCTGCGCGGCAGTAGCCAGCTGATCGTCATCACGCACCAGAAGCGAACGATGGAGATCGCTGACGCGCTGTATGGCGTCTCGATGAGGCAGGACGGCGTCTCCGCGGTCGTGGGGCAGCGGATCGCCGACCGCGCAGCCAGCTGACCCTAGGCTGGAGGTATGGCCGAATCACCCTGGTCGCTCGGACGAGCGCTTCGCGGCATGTTCGTTAAACCCACGATCGATGAAACCACGTGGGAGGACCTCGAAACGGCACTTCTGACTGCCGACTTCGGTCCCGACATCACCGAGCGCATCGTGGATGAGCTTCGCGAGAAGGTCGATCACTACCGGACCACCGATCCCCGTGACCTGCAGCGGATGCTCAAAGAGACGCTCGAGGAGCACTTCGCAAAGTTCGACACCACGCTCAAGCTCACCGAGCGCCCAGCCGTCGTCCTCGTGGTCGGGGTAAACGGGGTGGGCAAGACCACGACGATCGGCAAGTTCGCGAACTTCCTGCGCCGTTACCAGCGCAGCGTTGTGGTGGGAGCTGCCGATACCTTCCGCGCGGCAGCGGTCGACCAGCTCGCGACGTGGGCCGAGCGTGGCGGCGCGCACATCGTCCGGCCGCAGCACGAGGGGCAAGACCCGGCATCCGTGGCTTTTCAGACGATCGAGTACGCGAAGAACACCGGCACCGAGATTGTGCTCGTCGACACGGCAGGGCGCCTGCACACCAAGGGCGGCCTGATGGATGAGCTCGGCAAGATCCGCCGTGTGATCGAGAAGCAGGCGCCGATCAGCGAGGTGCTCCTCGTGCTCGATGCGACAACGGGGCAGAACGGCGTGATGCAGGCCGAGGCGTTCCTGGAGCACGCCGGTGTCACCGGGCTCGTGCTCACGAAGCTCGACGGGTCGGCGAAAGGCGGCTTCGTCCTCGCCGTGCAGGAGCGCACGGGCATTCCGGTGAAGCTCCTCGGGCAGGGTGAAGGAATCGGCGATCTCACCGGGTTCACCCCTCACGTTTTCGCTGCTGCGCTCGTCGATTGACGCCGCGCCGAGCATCAGGACTATCGGTCTGACCCCGAGGCTGGTTTCATGGGGTCATGGCGATCGAGCACGACTTCTTCGGCCTGCTGGAATCTGGCCCCGACGGTTCGATCTTCTGGTCTGAGAACGTGGAGTTCGCAGACCAGTCGGTCACCGTCGATCTGACCGCGCCCGACCAAGACGACGTCTCGCCGGCCGCACTCGACGTTGCCGCAAGCCTCATCTCGTCTCTCGAGACGATCGATCGGATCGCGCGCGAGGCGATGGTGTCGCAGTTGAGCGAGCGCACCAGCGAGGTGACCGAGTACATCCTGCAGCAGCAGGAAATGCTGGGCGAGGAGCTGGAGGCCTTTCTTGTCGACGTTTCGGGAGACACCCATATCGACGTCATCCGCGCTCTGCAACTGATGAGCATGACGATTCTTGCCGATGAGCACGGCGGATCCGATCCGTTTGCCGTGCTCGAGTACGCCCTCGACCCGGATGCCACCGATGACGTGCTCCTGGTGAACATGGCCTCCGATGGCACCGTGCTCTCGGTCACCAGCGCGGATTGACCGCGACCACCAGCCTCACACGGCTTGAGCGAAGCTCAGGCCCTCGCGCGCGATGTCATCAGCGAGGTGCGACAGGTTCTCGGGGATCTCCCGCCCCTTCGAGAGCATCGACTGTGCCCACAGGCGCCCCGCGCGGTATGACGAGCGGACCAGGGGCCCCGCAAGGACCCCGAGGAATCCGATCCGCTCGGCTTCCTCCTTGAACGAGACGAACTCGTCAGGCTTGACCCAGCGCGCGACGGGAATATGGCGCGGGGATGGTCGCAGGTACTGCGTGATGGTGATGATGTCGGTTCCAGCCTCGTGGAGGTCGTGAAGCGCCTGCACGACCTCCTCCGGCTCCTCACCCATCCCAAGGATGAGATTGGACTTGGTGATCAGTCCTGCCCGCCGAGCCTGACTCAGCACGTCCAGCGAGCGCTCGTAGCGGAACGCCGGGCGGATGCGCTTGAAGATCCTCGGGACTGTCTCGACGTTGTGTGCGAAGACTTCGGGGCGTGCCGCGAAGACCTCGTCGAGAAGCGTGGGCTCGCCGTTGAAGTCGGTCGCGAGCAGCTCGACGCCGGTACCCGGGTTTACGGCGTGAATCTGCCGCACGGTCTCAGCGTTCAGCCATGCGCCCCCGTCGGGTAGATCGTCGCGGGCGACACACGTGACTGTCGCGTAGCGCAGTTGCATCCGCTTCACGCTCTCGGCAACCCGCCGCGGCTCGTCGATGTCGTAAGCCGCAGGCTTGCCCGTGTCGATCTGGCAGAAGTCGCAGCGACGTGTGCACTGGGATCCGCCGATGAGGAAGGTTGCCTCGCGGTCTTCCCAGCACTCGTAGATGTTCGGGCAGCCGGCCTCTTGGCACACCGTGTGAAGACCCTCGTCTTTCACCAGATGCTGCAGCTGGGTGTACTCAGGCCCCATCTTCGCTTTCGTGCGGATCCACTCGGGCTTGCGCTCGATGGGGGTCTGCGCGTTGCGGATCTCGAGCCGCAGGAGCTTTCTCCCCTCCGGTGCGGCCTGCGCTCCGTTGGGGGCTCCATCGCCCGTCGATCCTGTTCCGCACGCGCTCATGCCGCGACCTCCGCGTACTCTCGTTCGAATTCTCTGATGACGGTGGGAAGGATGTCTGCCGGGGCCACCGATGAACCGGCAACTTCGCTGACGGTCGTGACACCGGCATCCGTGATCCCGCAGGGGATGATCCCGCGGAAACCGGCGAGCGTGTTGTCGCAATTGACCGCGAAGCCGTGCATCGTCACGCCCTTCTCCACGCGTACGCCGATTGCCGCCACCTTGTCTTCCGACAGGGGGCGTCGCACCCAGACGCCGCTGCGGCCCTCGACCTGGTAGCCCTCGACGCCGTGGTGGGAGAGGGCGGAGATCAGGAGCCGCTCCAGACGCCGCACGTGAGCGACGACATCGATCGGATCGGGAAGTCGCAGGATCGGATAGCCCACGAGTT
The DNA here is from genome assembly GCF_030149085.1 of Microbacterium sp. Classification (GTDB taxonomy): domain Bacteria; phylum Actinomycetota; class Actinomycetes; order Actinomycetales; family Microbacteriaceae; genus Microbacterium. The sequence goes on from NZ_JASBSF010000135.1 coordinate 14,642, forward strand.
GCCCCGGACCGTGCCAGGTGATCTTGCCACCGCGATCGACGTCGATCACCGGCGTCCCATCGGTGGGCCGCTCGTGCGCCTCGGTGCGCTTACCTGCCGTGTAGACCGGGTCGTGTTCGAGCAGGATGAGCGTGTCGGGGCGTGAACCAGCGACGACCTCGCGATGGATGCGGCGTTGCATCTCCCAGCCGTCCAGATAGGGCACCGTCGCGGGAGACAAACCCGCCACCACGACATCGATCACGAAAGCCTCCGGCGTATTGTTGGACTCCGTCTAACAATACGCCGGATCCCGGCAACACCGAGCGTGTACCCTTCCTCCATGTCCGGAGGACGACCACACGCGGTATCGCGGGAGTTGATTGCTGAAGCGGCGTGCGAACTCTTCCTCGAACAGGGATATGAGCGCACGACTGTCGCACACATCGCTCGCCGGGTCGGAGTGAGCCGTTCGAGCTTCTTCAACTACTTCGAGTCGAAGTCCGAGGTCTTCTGGTCGGGCCTGGACGAGAGGATCGGGTTCCTCGACGCGTTCCTTGCGGCTGCGTGCCCGTCGTCGCAGCCAGCTGCGGTCGTGGCGGATGCCGTGCGTGAGGCCTTCTCGCGGTTCGCCCCCGATGCACTGGCGCTCGCGCTCGTGAACTCGGACGCCATGGGGATCGTTCCCGAGCTCACGCAGGAGATGGCGACGCGCCAGTGGCGCATTGCCGCTGCGATCAGTCCCTACCTGCGCCGCACGGGGGAGGAGGCGCTCGCAGCCGAAGTACATGCAGCTGCCTATGCGGGGGCTGTCATCGCTGCGCTGCGCGCCTGGGCGCTCGCCGGTGCGGGGCGTGAGCGGCTCGACGATCTGCTCGGTCGCGCTCTGGGCGTACTTCGCTGATCCCGCAGGGCACCCTCACGTAGAATCGGACGATCATGGCAACCTTTGGCACGCTCTCGGATCGCCTTACCGAAACCTTCCGCAACCTCCGTACCAAGGGCAAGCTCACGCCCGCGGATGTCGACGGGACCGTCCGTGAGATCCGGCGCGCGCTCCTGGATGCCGACGTCGCACTGCCTGTGGTGAAGGAGTTCACCGCGAAGGTGCGCGAACGCGCGCTCGGTGACGAGGTCAATCGCGCCCTCAACCCTGCCCAGCAGGTTGTGCAGATTGTCAACGAGGAGCTCATCGGCATCCTCGGTGGACAGCAGCGGCGACTGCAGTTCGCCAAGACGGCCCCGACTGTCATCATGCTGGCGGGCCTGCAGGGATCGGGAAAGACGACGTTCGCGGGAAAGCTCGCGAAGATGCTCGAGAAGGATGGGCACACGCCGCTTCTTGTCGCGTGTGACCTCCAGCGCCCGAACGCCGTGAACCAGCTCCAGGTCGTCGCCGAGCGGGCCGGAGCCGCGATCTACGCACCCGAGCCGGGCAACGGCGTCGGAAACCCCGTCAAAGTCGCCAAAGACGGCGTCGAGTACGCGAAGCAGAAGCAGCACGACATCGTCATCATCGACACCGCCGGCCGGCTCGGTGTGGATGCCGAGCTGATGAAGCAGGCGGCGGACATCCGCACGGCGACCGACCCCGACGAGGTGCTCTTCGTCATCGACGCGATGATCGGACAGGATGCCGTCAACACGGCCAAAGCCTTCCAGGACGGCGTCGAC
>NZ_JASBSF010000165.1 GCF_030149085.1 Microbacterium sp.
ACGAACCTCATCGGCAACGCTCGCCGGTTCACCGCTGAGGACTCCCCTATCGAGCTGCGCATCGGAGTGGATGCCGCGGCGCAGTCGGGCTGGATCGAGATCGTGGACCACGGTGAGGGAGTGCCGGATCAGATCAAGGACAAGATCTTCCAACGATTCTGGCGCGCCGATACGTCACGCACGCGAGAGACCGGCGGGTCCGGGCTCGGGTTGTCGATCGTCGCCTCGATCGTGGAATCGCTGCATGGCTCGGTACGGGTGATGGACACCCCCGGTGGCGGCGCGACCTTCCGTGTCGGATTCCCGCTCGCCAGACACCTCGACCCGGCCGATCACGCCTTCCTCGAAACGCAGCCGCTTGACCGCCTGCCGTCTGACCTGCGGAGCGACCCCCCGGCCTAAGCCCCGCCCACCTCGAAGGGCTCCTCCCCAGGACACGTACATCGGTGGCATGTACGAGTACGCGTGTTCCCCGGCGATTCAGTCCGAGCCGCGACCGTAGCGTGTCACCCACACTCACGACACCGGGAGGTTCTTGTGGCCGTCTATTCCGTCGACAGCGACGCGGTTTTCGCCGCAACGGCAGGTGTGCGGGCCACCGCAGACCGCGTTCGCGCCGAGACGCATACCATGCTCGCCCAGCTCACCGGCCTGCAATCACAGTGGACCGGCGCGGCATCGCTTGCCTTCGCCGGCGTCATCGACCAGTGGCGCGCAGCCAACGCACAGGTCGAAGAAGCCCTGGCCACGATCGGGGTCGCCCTTGAGACCGCAGGACACCAGTACGCGGATGCCGAACAGATGACCCTCGGCCTGTTCCGCTGATCGCACGAGAAACGACCGAAGGCCCCTCCGCATGGGAGGGGCCTTCGGCGTGAAATGCAGCAGGACTCAGAAGTCCATGCCGCCCGACGGGTCGGCGGGCATGGCCGGAGCCTTCTCGGGCTTGTCGGCGACGACGGCCTCGGTCGTGAGGAACAGCGCGGCAATCGACGCGGCGTTCTGCAGAGCCGAGCGGGTCACCTTGGCCGGGTCGATGATGCCCTGTGCGAACAGGTCACCGTACTCACCGGTCGCAGCGTTGAGGCCGAATCCGGGCTCGAGCTCGGAGACCTTGTTGGCCACAACACCGGGCTCCATGCCTGCGTTGAGGGCGATCTGCTTCAGCGGCGCCTCGATGGCAACGCGCACGATGTTCGCGCCCGTTGCCTCGTCACCGGTGAGCTCGAGAGTCTCGAACGCCTTCTTGCCGGCCTGGATGAGAGCGACGCCACCACCGGGGACGATGCCCTCCTCGACGGCTGCCTTCGCGTTGCGAACGGCGTCCTCGATGCGGTGCTTGCGCTCCTTGAGCTCGACCTCGGTTGCAGCTCCGGCCTTGATGACGGCAACGCCACCGGCCAGCTTCGCCAGGCGCTCCTGCAGCTTCTCGCGGTCGTAGTCGCTGTCGGTGTTGTCGATCTCACGACGGATCTGGGTCACGCGACCCTCGATGAGCGCGGCGTCGCCGGCACCCTCGACGATCGTGGTCTCGTCCTTCGTGATGATGACCTTGCGAGCACGGCCGAGCAGGTCAAGCGTCGCGTTCTCGAGCTTGAGGCCCACCTCTTCGGTGATGACCTGGCCACCCGTGAGGATCGCGATGTCCTGCAGCTGAGCCTTGCGGCGGTCGCCGAAGCCGGGAGCCTTGACGGCAGCCGACTTGAAGATGCCACGGATCTTGTTGAGCACGAGGGTAGCGAGAGCCTCACCCTCGACATCCTCAGCGATGATGAGGAGTTCCTTGCCGTCCTGGATCACCTTGTCGACGATCGGCAGCAGGTCCTTGATGCTCGAGATCTTCTGGTTGGCGATCAGGATGTAGGGGTCCTCGAAGACCGCTTCCTGACGCTCGGGGTCGGTCACGAAGTAGGGGTTCAGGTAGCCCTTGTCGAAGCGCATACCCTCGGTCAGCTCGAGCTCGGTGCCGAACGTGTTCGACTCCTCGACCGTGACAACGCCTTCCTTGCCCACCTTGTCGATGGCCTCGGCGATCAGGGCGCCGATCTCGGGGTCAGCTGCAGAGATCGACGCGGTAGCGGCGATCTGCTCCTTGGACTCGACTTCCTTCGCACCAGCGAGCAGCTCATCGGTGACGGCCTTGACGGCCTTCTCGATGCCCTTCTTGAGCGAAATCGGGTCGGCGCCGGCCGCGACGTTGCGCAGGCCCTCGCGCACGAGCGCCTGAGCGAGCACGGTTGCGGTCGTGGTGCCGTCACCGGCGACGTCGTCGGTCTTCTTGGCGACTTCCTTGACGAGTTCCGCGCCGATCTTCTCGTACGGGTCGTCGAGCTCGATCTCCTTGGCGATCGAAACGCCGTCGTTCGTGATGGTGGGGGCTCCCCACTTCTTCTCGAGCACGACGTTGCGGCCGCGGGGGCCGAGCGTCACCTTGACGGCGTCGGCGAGGGTGTTCAGGCCGCGCTCGAGGCCGCGACGGGCCTCCTCGTCGAAAGCGATCATCTTTGCCATGTGTGTCGTCCCTCCCGGACGGGGCTAGGTCTTAGCACTCACCGATCTGGAGTGCTAACCCATTCTGGCACTCGCCCATGGGGAGTGCAAGCCGCACGCGACGAAGACGACGAAGAGACGGATGCCGCGGCATCCGTCTCTTCGGAAACTCAGTCGACGCGGTCTCTAGACCACGCGGACCGACTCCGCCTGCGGGCCCTTCTGGCCCGTCCCGACGGTGAATTCGACCTTCTGTCCCTCTTCGAGAACACGGAAACCGGTCATGTCGATGTTCGAGTAATGGACGAACACGTCTTGACCGTCATCGACGGTGATGAAGCCGTATCCCTTCTCGGCGTTGAACCACTTCACGGTGCCTTGGGCCATGGGTACTCCTGATGCTGGTAGGACACCGTCATCGTATGCACCGGAATCGACCCGAAACGATCGCCGAGCGAAGTATTGACACGCGCGTCTTCACCTTGTTACGGCCCGGAAACACGCGGGCCGCGCCGGTCAGTTCGTCGGCTCGGGAGTGGGGACACCGGCCGCGGATCGGTCGAGGCCGATGACGATCGTGAGTTGCTTCGTGGCGCCTTCGTCGGCCTCGGTCGCGGGGTCGTCGGTCGGCTGATAAATGGTGCTTTGCGCAACCGCGGCCCCGCCGATGACGTTCGCGAGCCCCAAGGCTGCCGCGTAGTCGGCGTCCGTCGCGTAGTAGACCGTCGTCTCGGGGAAGTCGTCGGTTCCGGCCTGCCCGGCCAGAACGGTCTCGGGGACCCACCCGGCTGCGATGAGCTGGTCTTTCAGCTGCGTGGCAAGCCCGGTCTCGGGCGTCGCGTTGAGGATCAGGATCGAATAGGACGTGTCGACGACGGGGTCCACCGTGACCGTCGGGGTGGGTTCGGGAGCGGGTTCAGGAAACAGCACGATGCGCCCCGAAACCACGAACATTGCGAAGATACCGACAGCGATCAGGATGACGGTGGCCAGCGCCGCCCAGAAGAAGACGACTCCGCCGCGCATGTGTGGCTGCTCCGCGCGGTGCGCACCGACCCGACCGACGTCCTCGGGCAGGTCGTCGAATCGATCGCGCGGGAACTCGGAGGTCGGCATCAGACGATCGTACCGATGCCGCCTACCGAAACCGTGCGTGTCCGCCCGGCAGAGTCCCCGCTCGCTGGACCGGAGCGCTTGCTTCCCCGGGCGCTCTCCCGGAGCCTGCGCAGTCGTCCCATGAGCAGCGGGTCGTATGCCTGCGCATCGACCGAATCCAGCATCCGCACCAGCAACTGGTAGTAGCGAGCCGGCGACATACCTAACGTCTGGCGGATCTGCTCTTCTTTTGCCCAGCCGCGAAGCCGACACGACGACTCGAAGTCGAGGATCGCGCGCTCACGCTCGTTCAGGGGCACGGTGAGAGGTTATCGGCGAGCGCCGACATCCGGTGCGCGCCACTCCACCCACGCGCCGAGTGGGTCGACGACGGCGAGCGCGCGCTCGTCCATACCCAAGACGAAGCCGGGCCAACTCGCGGCATCCGCACCCCAGCGGTCGTGGAGCCCAGGCGGATCGATCGAGAGCCAGTGCGTGCCGGGGCGGGCGGAGCGAACTGCGTCTATGTGGTTGCAGAGCTGTATGCGTCCGGCCCGGGCGATGTGGGGCAGCACCCCGGGCGTGGTCACGACCAGCGCGGCGTCGCCGGGTGCTTCGGCTGCAAGCTCCGCGAGGATGCCGTCGGCGGTGGCGTCTCCTGACATGAGCGTCGGGGGTTCCCCACGCACGACGTCGAGCGCCGCGACGATCCGCTCGCGTCGCCCCTGCTCCCCCGGCCAGACGAGCGAGGTCAGAAACCGTCGGTCGATGTCGGATGCCGCGTCCAGTGGCGCCAGGTCGATACCGGCACGCCACACGACCTCCGGCAGACGCAGACGTGGCAGGCCCCGGGCGCCGCTACGAAGCACAACGGGCGATGGGCCACCGGCCGGGTCGAGGTCCTGTCCGTTCTCGTACCGGTACGAGTAGCGATCGGGGTAGAGACACAGGCCTGCGCTCGCACCGACCTCGAGGAGTGCGATCGGGCCGTCGATGAGGCTCAGCGCGGGCAGGAGAGCCGCGCATCGCAGCGGTTCGTTGGTCTGCAGCCCGCGCGCGACGCACTCGGCCGCGACCTCGTCGATGTTGGCCGCCAGCCACTGCGCCCACGCCGCGTAGCCGCCCTCCGCCGCTCCCAGCATCCTGGTCACCGCGAACACGAGCGGAGGCTGTCGCCGATCGGCGGGGATACGCGCGAGCAGCAGCTGCGTGTCAGTATCGGCCGCCACGCCTGAGGCCCATTCCTCATACAGATCAGAGCGGCCCGGCGCTTCCTCGGCCGCGAAACGGCGGTATCGCTCAGCGACGCGGCCGGCCTCGGCATCCGGGGATGACACCATGCCCCCATTCTGGAACAGCCCGCATCCGGTCGGTGCCGCATCCCGGGTCACCTCCCTCGTCCTATCCCTCGTCGCAACGGCGAACGACACGCACGACACGCCGGCAGCGGATGCCACGAGCCGGGGTGTCGCACGGATGCTGCGCCGTTGCGACCGAGGCTGGCGCGCCGGATTCACGGCCAATCTGCGACGTCGAGCGGAACAGTCCGTCGCCACTTCGTGTTGACTTGGGT
>NZ_JASBSF010000206.1 GCF_030149085.1 Microbacterium sp.
GACCGCCACGACGATCATGTGCACCCACAGGCGGCCTTCGCGCGGCCACCGTCGACGCGTGAGTGCCATGATCGTGGCGAGCGTGACAGAGCCCAGGATGATGCGTCCCAGAGCCACCTGAGCAGGGTCGAAGGAGTCAACCGCAACCTTCATGAAGAGGAAACTCGCTCCCCACACCAGCGACAGCGCCGCGAACATGAGGACCACGGTGCTGGAGCGCGCTGGCGCGAGAGTCGGCGACGAGGACACGACGGTCACGCTACTCGCCGGGGCGGCCAGGGCACTGGCGGGAATCGGACCCCTCGTTCACCGGCGCACGACCATCACGAGCGGGTCGAACTCGCGGGGGAGCGGACCGTCATCGTTCTCGGTCGGCTGGCCTTCCCGTGCCCAGTATTCGAACCCCCCGATCATCTCCTTGACCGCGTAGCCGAGCTTTGCGAACTCGAGCGCTCCCTTGACGCCGGCGTTGCAGCCCGGGCTCCAGCAGTACACGACGACAGTGGCGTCCGGGGCAATCTCGCGCGGGGCGCGCTCCGCGATCTCGCGGTAGGGCATATGGATCGCGCCGGTGATGCGTCCCTGGCGCCAGGCGTCGACGCCGCGCACATCGACGAGCACGATGTCTTCTCCGGCCTTCTGAGCGGCGTACACGTCCGACGGATCGGTCTCGTGGGCGAGGCGGGTGGCGAAGAAGTCTGCGCTGCTCATGATGCCGACACTAGAGGCAAGTCATGACATTGAGAGCGCCGCAGGCACCCTCCTGCGGCCACGTTTCGGCCGGATCCTGCCATTGCCCGCTGCAGTGAGATGCGGGCAACGGCGCGGGCCCGACATCCGTGGATGCCGGGCCCGCGCACTGGTTGGTTCGGGACTACTTCGTGTCGCCGCTGGGGTGAACGTCGTCGTCAGGATCGACATCCGTGTTCGACGTGCCCTTATCGGCAGCCGTGTTCTCCACGACCTCGTCAGTGACGATCACGTTCGTCGGGCGCACAGCCGTCTCGGACTGCTTGCCGTCGGTGATCGGGTGGTGCGGAGCATCCGGAACCCCGGCGCGCTCGTGCATCGCCTGGATCTCGGCATCCTCCTGCTCGGCGATGTGGTCGAGCTCGTGGTGCTGGTGCGAGAGCGCCTCGTCGACCTCGGCCTGCGTGACAGGAGCGAGGCGGTCTTCGAAGAACCAGCGCGACAGCGAGGCACGGAAGTTCTGGTGCCACGGAATCTGCCCACCCGAGTTCGGACGAACGACCAGCGGCTCGTAGATCTCGAAGTCCACGAGCTTCCAGCGCTCGTACTCGTCGACGGGCTGGTGAACCTCGATGTACTCACCACCGGGGAGGCGGACGATGCGGCCCGACTCGTAGCCGTGAAGGGCGATCTCGCGGTCCTTCTTCTGGAGCGCGATAGCGATGCGCTTCGTGACGAAGTAGGCGATGACCGGACCCACGAACAGCAGAGCCTGCAGCGTGTGGATGACACCCTCCATCGTCACCCAGAAGTGGGTGGCGATGATGTCGGAGGATGCCGCTGCCCACAGCACCGCGTAGAAGGTGACGCCGGCGGCGCCGATGGCGGTGCGGGTCGGGGCGTTGCGCGGACGCTGCGCGATGTGGTGCTCGCGCTTGTCGCCGGTGATCCACGCCTCGATGAAGGGGTAGAACGCGACCAGTGCGATGAAGAGCACGAGCACCGTGATCGGCAGGATGATGTTCCACGACCAGGTGTGATCCCAGAACACCGACTCCAGGTGCGGCGGCACAAGACGCAGCGCACCGTCGGCAAAGCCGATGTACCAGTCGGGCTGGGTACCCGCAGACACCGGAGACGGGTCGTAGGGGCCGTAGTTCCAGACCGGGTTGATCGTGAAGAGGGATGCGATCAGCACGATCACACCGAAGACGATGAAGAAGAACCCACCCATCTTCGAGGCGTAGACCGGGAGCATCGGGTAGCCCACGACGTTGTCGTTCGACCGGCCGGGGCCGGCGAACTGCGTGTGCTTGTTGATGATCATCAGGATCAAGTGCGCCGCCAGCAGTGCGACGAGGATCGCAGGCAGCAGCAGGATGTGCAGCGTGTACAGGCGTCCCACGATCTGCATCCCGGGGAACTCGCCACCGAACAGCAGGAACGAGGTCCAGGTGCCGATGAGCGGGATGCCCTTGATCATGCCGTCGATGATTCGCAGACCGTTGCCCGAGAGCAGGTCGTCGGGCAGCGAGTAGCCGGTGAAGCCCTCACCCATCGCGAGGACGAACAGCACGAAGCCGATCAGCCAGTTCAGTTCGCGGGGCTTGCGGAACGCACCGGTGAAGAACACGCGAAGCATGTGCACGCCGATACCGGCGATGAACACGAGAGCTGCCCAGTGGTGGATCTGGCGCACGAGCAGGCCGCCGCGGATGTCGAACGAGATCCGCAGGGTCGAGTCGAGAGCCGCCGACATCTCCACGCCACGCATCGGGATGTATGCACCCGTGTAGTGGGTGGGAACCATCGATGCCTGGAAGAAGAAGGTCAGGAACGTTCCCGAGAGGAGGACGACGACGAAGCTCCACAGGGCGATCTCACCGAGCATGAACGACCAGTGGTCGGGGAAGATCTTGCGACCGAGCTCTTTGACCAGGCCCGAGAGGCTGGTGCGCTCATCGAGGTAGTTCGCGGTGGCGCCGACGAATCGGCCGCCGGGCGGCTTTTCTCTGGTGGTACCGACGGCCGTCTCGTCAGTAGCGGTGGCGGTGCTCAATGGCGCTCCCAGAAGCTCGGGCCGACGGGTTCGGTGAAGTCGCTCTGCGCGACGAGGTAGCCCTCGTCATCCACCTCGATGGGCAGCTGTGGCAGCGGGCGGGCAGCGGGGCCGAAGATGACCTTCGCGCCGTCCGACACGTCGAACTGCGACTGGTGGCAGGGGCACAGCAGGTGGTGCGTCTGCTGCTCGTAGAGAGCCACCGGGCAGCCGACGTGGGTGCAGACCTTCGAGTACGCGACGATGCCGTCGTACGACCAGCTTGCCCGCTCGGGCGTCTCGGTGATCTGCTCGGGGAGCATGCGCACCAGCAGCACGATGGCCTTGGCCTTCTCTTCGAGGTAGCCCTCTTCGTGGCTGAGGTCGGCGAGCGGCTCGGGGATCACGTGGACTGCCGAGCCGAGGGTGACCTCGGATGCCTTGATCGGGGTTCCCTCGGGGTCCTTGGCAAGACGCATCCCCGGCTTCCACATCGTGTGGCTAAGCAGATACACCGGGTTGCCCGCGTTCGGGCGCTCGGGGGTGTTCTCGGGGGCGAGGCCGCGGAAGAGGGTGATGGCCGGGAGGATCGAGGCGATCAGAGCGGCGAAGAGGCCGCCCCGGATGACGGTGCGCCGACCGAACCCGGACTCTTCGTTGGCCGCTTCGAAGACAGCGACGGCGCCCGCACGGGTCGCGTCGGTGCCGCGGGTGGGGTGGCGCGCCTCGGTGTGCTCCTTGTCGGACATCACCGCCTTGGACCAGTGGATCGCCGCGACACCGATCGCCAGCAGCGCGAGGGCGATGCCGAGCCCGATGAAGAGGTTGTTATCGCGGATCGCGGGGATCTCACCGCTCTCGATCGGGAAGATCATGTAGGCGGCGACCGCCCACAATGACCCCGCGACCGAGATGTAGAAGAGCGTGTAGATCGTGCGGACGGCGCGCTTCATCGCCGCCGGGTCCTTGTCGGTCATCCGCTCACGGTGCGGCGGAAGCTCGGGGTTACGCACGGGGTCGGTGACGGCGACGGCCGTTCCCGACGAGGGCTGGTACGACGCCCTGTCGAGGCCGTGCGGGTCGTCCTCGTGTGCCATGGTGCTCCTCTAGCGTCTTGCTACGTATTCGGTGTGCGGGGTCAGTTGGATTTCGCCGTGATCCACACGGTGATACCGATCAGGGTGCTGATACCGAAGATCCAGATGAACAGACCCTCAGCGACCGGTCCGAGCGACCCGAGCTTGAACCCGCCGGGGGACTCGGTCTGCTGGATGTACAGCAGCGACGAGATGATGTCTCGCTTGTCCTCGTCGGTCAGGTACATGTTGTTGAACACCGGCATGTTCTGGGGGCCGGTGACCATGGCGGCGTAGATGTGCAGGGCGCTCACCTCGGTCAGGGCCGGAGCGTACTTGCCCTCCGTCAGGGCGCCACCGGCGCCGGCGACGTTGTGACACATTGCGCAGTTGATGCGGAACAGCTCAGCTCCGCGCGCGACATCGCCTTCACCGTCGAGGATCTCCGGGTCCGGGAAGTCGGGACCCGGCGCGACGGACTGCACGTAGTTGGCCATCGCGAGGATCTGATCGTCGGTGAACTGCACCGGCTTCTGGGGAGCCTGAGGACCCTGCATCTGCAGCGGCATCCGGCCGGTCCCGACCTGGAAGTCGACGGCGACAGCCCCGACACCGTAGAGGGACGGGCCGTTCTCGGTGCCCTGCAGGTCAAGTCCGTGGCAGGTAGCGCAGTTGGCCTGGAACAGCTTCTTGCCGTCTTCGATCGTGAGGCTCGTGGCTGTTGCGGTGTCAGGCTCGGTGGCTGCCATCGCGGCGGAGGCGCCAGCGTAGACGCCGCCGGTGATGAGCAGTCCGATGCCGATCAGTGCGGTCGCTGCCCAGGGGCTCCGGCGGCCGGTCGAGCGGCGCTTGGTCTGTCGTGCCATGAGGGTGATTCAGCTCCGCTCGGGTTACTTGAGGAAGTAGATGACGAAGAACAGGGCGATCCAGACGACGTCGACGAAGTGCCAGTAGTACGACACGACGATCGACGAGGTCATCTCCTTGCGGCCGAAGTTCTTGACCGCGTAGGCGCGTCCGATCACGAGGAGGAAGGCGATGAGGCCACCGGTCACGTGCAGGGCGTGGAAGCCGGTCGTCAGGTAGAACGCCGAGGCGTACGCGTTCGCCTGGATTGGCATCCCTTCGGCGACGAGCTGGGCGTACTCCCACACCTGGCCCGACACGAAGATGGCGCCGAGAGCAAAGGTCAGCCAGAACCACTCGACCATGCCCCAGCGGTCGCGGAACCGGTTGGTCTTGACCGTGTACGGCTGGAAACGCTCAGCGGCGAACACACCCATCTGACAGGTGACGGATGAGAGCACCAGGATCGTGGTGTTGACCGCAGCGAACGGGACGTTCAACAGCTGGGTCTCTTGGGCCCACAGGTCGGGGGAGGTGCTTCGCAGTGTGAAATAGATCGCGAAAAGGCCGGCGAAGAACATGACTTCGCTGCCGAGCCACACGATGGTTCCAACTGCGACCGGGTCGGGTCGCTTGACCGACCGCATGGCCTGGGAGTACGTCGCTGAGCTGGTGGTCACATTCTTCATTATGGCTGAAGATTTGCCTGGGGTTTCGCATGAGCCACCACTGATGTGAGGTGGCTTGCGACTTAGGCGCACCTCAGTTGCCCGCCCCGCTACGCTCGGAGCCATGACCCAGCAGCCGTCCTGGTCCTCGATCATCAGTGCGCTCCTCGAGGGCGAGGACCTCAGCGTGTCGGAGTCGACGTGGGCGATGCGTCAGATCATGGCGGGGGAGGCGACGCCGTCACAGTTGGCAGGATTCCTCATCGCCCTGCGCGCCAAGGGCGAGACCGTAGACGAAATCGTGGGTTTCCGCGACGCGATCCTGGAGGCCGCGTTGCCGCTTCCGGTGGATCCTCACGTTCTGGACATCGTCGGAACCGGTGGTGACCGTCACCGCACCGTGAACGTCTCCACGACGGCCTCGATCGTCGCGGCGGCCACGGGGATCCCCGTCGTCAAACACGGGAACAAGGCGGCGAGTTCGGCATCCGGGTCTTCCGATGTGCTGTCGGCTCTCGGCGTCGATCTGCGGCTGAGTCCGGATGCCGTGGCCGAGGTCCTCGACCGGGCGGGCATCACCTTCGCGTTCGCCGCCGCGTTCCACCCGGGTTTCCGACACGCCGGGCCTACGCGCGCCGAGCTCGGGGTCCCCACGGTTTTCAATTTCCTCGGCCCGCTGTGCAATCCCGCCCGCGCCGAGGCCAATGCGGTGGGGGTTGCGCACCTGGACCGCGTGCCCCTCATCACCGGCGTGTTCCGGACCCGCGGCGCCACGGCACTCGTCTTCCGCGGCGACGACGGGCTGGACGAACTCACGACCACCGGTCACAGCCGCATCTGGGAGGTGTCGCGTGGCGACATCCACGAGCACGATCTCGACCCGCGTGACCTCGGCATCCCCCTGGCGACCCTCGACGATCTGCGTGGCGGTGCTCCCGATCACAACGCCGAGATCGTTCGGCGCGTGTTGGCGGGAGACGCTGGACCCGTGCGTGACATCGTGCTGCTGAACGCGGCGGCGGGAATTGTGGCGTACCGGCTGTCGCAGGATGCCGCGCAGGCACAGCTGCCGATCGTGGAGCGCCTGCGGGACGCGCAAGCGGATGCCGCTGCCGCCATCGACTCGGGTGCGGCTGCAGCCAAACTGCACGCGTGGGCTGAGGCGACTGCCGCGCTCGCGCCCTGATCTGGGTCATTCGCCGAATTTCTCGTCGGGGGACCTACGTCACTTTCCGTAGGGGGGCCGGCTTCGTAGCGTGGATGTCGACGGTGAGATACACCGCCGAATCCCCCCGACGATGCATGTCCCTGAAGGAGAAATCGCCATGTCCGCCACCGAAACAGCCAGCGCCACTGACACTGTTCAGGCGCCCGCCCGCAACCTCGGTCTCGTGAAGGTGGTGGGGATCCTCGGCATCGTCGGTGGCGCCCTGCTCATCATCGTGGGCATCGTCGTGTGGGCAACCGTCTCGAGCCAGCTGCGCGCCGAGAACATCACGATCCCCGACGATGCGATCGCCTTCCAGGGTCAGACCGTTGCCGGTCCCTTCACCGCCTACGTGCAGGCCGACATCATTCAGCACCACGCCCTCGAGGCATCCGGCGGTGCCACCTACGCCGAGCTCGACCGTGAAGACCCGGTGCGCGCGACCATGATGAACGCGTCGTTCCTGCGGGCATCCTTGTTCACCTCGGTCGTCAGCTTCGGTGTGTCCGCTTTCGCGATGGGCATCGGTGTGCTCTCCATCCTGTTCGGCTGGGCCCTCCACCGCCTCGCCAGCGCCCCCGTCGTCGTCAAGCGCGCGGGAGTTACACCCTGACGCGCTGACGCCCTGCCGATCCTCCTCGCGGAGGTAGGACTTCTCCCGGGCGTAGGTCGATCGCAACAGCAGTCGACCTACGCCCGGGATTTTGCCTACCTGCAGATGTCGGTGCGCGCGTCGGTAGGGCGTGTCAGGCTGGGCGTCATGAGCGAGCCGGAGCTGCAGCCGTACGACGCGCTGATCGAGATCGCCCTGCTTCTGGAGCGCGAGCGGGCGATCCGCTACAAGGCGAAGGCGTTTCGTGCCGCCGCGGCAGCGATCGAAAGACTGGATGCCGCGCAGTTGGCCGATACGGCGGGGTTGCGGCGCCGGAAGGGAATCGGAGACTCGACGCTCGCGGTGATCGTGCAGGCTCGTGAGGGGCGCGTTCCGGACTATCTCGCGGAACTGCGGGAGCGGGCCGGCATCCGGCCGTCCGCGCTCAGTGCGCAGCTGCGGGGCGACCTGCACAGCCATTCGGACTGGTCGGACGGCACGACGCCGATCGCGGCGATGGTGAAGGCGGCGCGCGAGCTCGGACGCGAGTATCTCGCGCTGACAGACCACTCGCCGCGGCTGCGCGTGGCGAACGGTCTGTCGGCCCAGCGACTGCGCGATCAGATCCCGATCGTGGAAAGCTTCCGTGACGACCGGTTCACCCTGCTCACGGGCATCGAGGTCGACATCCTCGAGGACGGCGGGCTTGATCAGCAGGACGAACTACTGCGCTCGCTCGACATCGTTGTGGCGTCAGTTCACTCAAAGCTGCGGATGGAGCGCGGCCCCATGACGGCGAGGATGCTTCGCGCCGTGCGAAGCGGCAGGGTCGATGTTCTCGGTCACGTGACGGGGCGACTCGTCAGCGGCCAGCGGGGGACGAGGCCGCCATCCGACTTCAACGCGGATCGGGTGTTCGAGGCGTGCGCAGAAGCCGGTGTCGCGGTCGAGATCAACTCGCGTCCGGAACGCGAGGACCCGCCGGATGAGCTGATCACGCTCGCTATCGAGAAGGGATGTCTGTTCTCGATCGACTCCGACGCCCACGCGCCCGGTCACCTTTCGCTCTTGGACTACGGCGCTGAGCGCGCGGAGAGGCTGGGGGTTCCGCCAGACCGGATCGTCACGACGTGGCCGCTGGCACGCCTTCGGGAGTGGACCGCGACGCGACGCTGAGTGCGGGCGTCGTCAGTTGCAGGTGCAGAGCTGGTCTTTGGGAACGCCGGCGAGCGCCTGCTCGACGTGCATGCCGCAGCCGGTCCAGGTGATCTTGCCGCATGACGAGCAACGAATCTGAGAGCACATGGGGGATGTCCTTCCGGGGTCATCTGGTCGGTGACGTTCGTAATGCGACTATACCCCTAGGGGTATTTAAGTCGCAACTCGCGCGACGCGGTGAGCCGCTGGCGCGACCCTAGACTCGACGGGTGGCTTCCGACCGACGCATCACTCCCGGTGCCGCCGGAGGCGCCGCCGGGTTGGTCATCGCCGGCATCCTGGTCGCCGCGCTGAGCCTTCGCGGACCCATCGTCTCACCGACACCTGTGCTGCGGCAGATCGAGACCGATCTCGGCATTGGAGCGGCCACCGCGGGCCTGCTCACAACTGCCCCCGTGCTGATGTTCGCGTTGTTGACCCCGGTGGCAGCTCTCGTCATCCGTCGCGCCGGAGCAGAGCTCGCGCTCATGATCACTCTCACGGGCGTTCTGCTGGGCACCTTCCTGCGCGCCGTTCCGGGCTTCGGGTGGATGCTCGCCGGGATGATCGTGATCGGCGCATCCATCACCGTTGGAAACGTCGTCATCCCGGTCATCATTCGCCGTGATGTCGCGCCGGAGCGGGTGGCCCTGGTCACCGCCGGCTACGTCGCGATGCTCAACGCCGGATCGCTGCTGACCTCGCTGCTGACGGTGCCGATCGCCTCGGTGATCGGGTGGAACCTCGCCCTGGTCGCGTGGTCGGTGATCACGATCGCCGGGATGCTGCTGTGGGGCCTGCATCTGCGCCGGGCCGCCGCGCGCGGGGAGCTGTGGGGCGAGCGGTTCTCGGGTGCGCAGCGCCCGGGCGCGGCATCCGTCGCCGATCGCGAGGCCGACACCCTCACCGGCCCGGTGCCTGTGCCGCTCGGGAGACGGGCGACGCGCGGCGATTCGATGTTCCGGAACCCGGTGCCATGGATGCTTCTGCTCGCGTTCGCAGGGCAGGCCGCCGTGTACTACGGGTTCGCCACCTGGTTGCCCACACTCATCGCCGACGATCTCGGGGTCAGCGCAGCAGCAGCGGGCGGTTTGACGGCGTTCTTCCACGGTGTTGCCGTGGTGGGGGCGTTCATTGTTCCGCTGCTCGCCCGGTTCACGCCGCGGATCGTTCCTGCGATTGCCATTGGCGCGTCGTGGATCTTGCTGACGCTCGGCATGATCATCGCGCCCGAGTGGGCAGCGCTTTGGCTGAGCTTCGGAGCCATCGGACACGCTGGCGGGTTCGTGGTGATCTTCAGCACGATCGTCGCGATCGCTCGCTCCGACGCAGAGGCTGCCGGGATGTCGGCGCTCGTGCAGGGCGGCGGCTACGCCGCCGCGGCCCTCGCCGCCCCAGCCATGGGTGCGCTGCACGAGGCGACAGGCGGGTGGGATGCCGTGCTGCTGGCATCCCTTGTCGTCGTGCTCGCCTACTGCGTGCTGCTGGTCGCGGCTGTCATCGTGTCGTGGCGAGCGCCTCGATGACCCGTGAAACCGACGCTCCGAGCGACCACGTTTCAGCGAGGGTGACCGCGGCCACGCGCTGATCGTCGTCGAGCGGACGCAGTTGCGTGTCAGGCTGGGGAAGATCGAGCGTGCGCACCACCTCGACGACGGTGGGAGCCACCTCCAGGTAGTCGAGCCCCGCGGCGATCTTCGCTCGAACACCAGCCGACATTCCCTCGCCTCGCTCGGCGGCGGCGATGATGCCGGCAAGGTCGCCGTGCGCGGCCAGGAGCATAGCCGCCGTCTTCTCGCCGATGCCGGCGACTCCGGGTAGCCCGTCGGAGCTGTCACCGCGAAGCGTTGCGAAATCGGCGTACTGACTCGGCAGCACGCCGTACTTGGTCACGACGGTGCGATCGGTGACGAGTTCGAGGTTGCTCATGCCGCGGGCGGTGTAGATGACACGGATGCTTCGCTCGTCGTCGACGAGCTGGAAGAGGTCGCGGTCGCCCGTGACGATATCGACGGGCATCGTCGCCAGGGTGGCGAGGGTGCCGATGACGTCATCGGCCTCGTGCTCGGCGGCGCCGATGATCGTGATCCCGAGGGCGGCGAGTGCCTCGCGGATGAGCGGCACTTGCACCTCGAGGGGATCCGGGACCTCCTCGACATCCGGGCCTCCCGCGACGACCTCGACGACCCGGTGGGTTTTGTAAGACGGGATGAGGTCGACCCGCCATTGCGGACGCCAGTCGTCGTCCCAGCAGGCCACGAGGTGCGTCGGCTCGTATGTGGTGACGAGTTTCGCGATCATGTCGAGGAATCCGCGCACCGCGTTGACCGGCATCCCGTTCGGCGCCTTCACCGTGTCGGGCACGCCGTAAAACGCGCGGAAGTACAGCGACGCGGAGTCGAGCAACATCAATCGTTCGGTCACGCGCCCATCCTGGCACGCGCCCCCGACGATGGGACTGCCGCGCGGAGGGCAAGGCCTCTCAGCAGCCGGGGCCGGTGGGGTTCTCGGCGCAAGTCCGATCGACCAGGGCTGTGCGGACCTCGAGAACCTCGAGGGTGTACGGCGGTGCCGGGGCGTTGACGTACCCCGGAACCGGGCGCCATCCGCTGCCGAAGTCGACGTCAGCCGCGTACTGGAGCGTGAGGGACACGGTGTACGTGCCGCGCTCGCGATACACGTGGCTCGTAGAGGTCGGGCTGAACTGGGGGAGTCCGAGCGAAGCCCAGGTCGCACCGCCAGTCGTTGTCCGAGCACTCGATCCGTCGCCGTAGTCGAACACGTAGCCGGCCGGTCGGAACCTCACTGTCACATCCCATCCGAGCAGCGGGCCGGTGAGGGTGTGCGTGGATGCCGCGGCCACGATGTTCGTGGGGGTCCCCACGACGCCGAAACCGGCGGGCTCGCCACCGAGGCTCGGGCGCGCTGGGACGAAACTCGCGAGATCGTCGATCGTCACATCCGGATACGTGACGACGGTGTAGTTGCCTCGGCACCCGACGATGGGGCACTCCTCGGTGGCCGGGGAGCTCTCGGCCGTTCCGGAGTTGCCGCTGGAGCCGCCCCCGCCCTGGGACCCGCCCGTGCCGCCTTTTCCGGATCCGCCGCCAGAGCCCGGCTGGTTCGCGGTGCCGCCGACGTCGACCTGGCTCCCGTTGTTGGACACGCTGCAATTGCCCTGCCAAGGAGATCCGCCAGCACAAGCCGTTGACGCAGCCACGCTAGCGACGCTTGAGAACGTCAGGCATAGGCCCACCAGTAGGCAAACGGCGCCAGCCCGGATTACTGAGCGCATTCGCTTGCGTCACCACCATCGAGCGACTGGATGACAGCTCCCGTGCGGGTGTTCCATGGGACCACCTTTATCGCTATGGCTTGTATGTCGGGACGGTCGGGGTCGACGACGGAAGTGCCTTCTGCATCGTCGAGCGTGACAGCAGACACATCTAGGCAAGCGATCGCAAGACCGACGTCATCGGGACGGTCGCCACCCTCGGGAGGCTGAACGGAAACGATCTTGCTTTCGCCGGAGACGCGCCATCCGTCGGCGTGCATTTGTGAGAAAGATTCTCGAGCTCCCGCATTCGCATCGCCCATGGTCCAGCGATAGACCTCCTCGAACGTCGAGGGGTCGCTGAGATCGACCTGGTTCAGGGCATCCACGTACGCCCGGTAGGTGGCTTCCGCGGCAGCGAATGCCTCCTCCTCGGAGGCGAATCCGGTCGGCGTCGGGGTGGGTGACGGATCCGCCGGCCCGCAGCCGGCGAGCGCCCCGACACCGAGCATCGCAGCGATCACGATCGACGCGGCTCGAAGCGGACGGCGGCGGTTCATGTCCACCACGGTAGCCCGCGGCATCCGCCCCGACGGCACTATCCACAGTCCACGATTCCCGAGTCCGGTTGGGGAGGATCCCCGCGCTCCAGCAGACGGATAGGTCTGCGCGCTAGCGTTGCCCCGGGAGGCATCATGCCGTACGACAGCGGTCCGCACGCCGACGTGCTGTACGTCGAAGACGACCAGGACGTCGCCCAGATGACGATCGAGGTGCTCTCGGAGTTCCACACCGTCGTCCACGCCTCCGACGTCGCTACTGCTCGGGCACGCGCGCTGCAGCAGCGATTCGATGTGATGGTGATCGACAGACGGCTTCCCGGTGGCGACGGAATCGATCTGGTGCGCGCAATCCGCACCGCTCGCATCACGACGCCCATCCTGCTGCTGACCGCCCTCGGCGCCGTCGATGACCGGGTCGAGGGACTGGATGCCGGAGCCAACGACTACCTCGTGAAGCCGTTCGACTACGGCGAGTTGCTCGCTCGCATCCGGGCTCTCGTGCGCGGCTACCGCGCAGAGCAGCACCGTCGCGCGCTCGGCGAGTGGGTCTTCGTTCCCGAGTCCCAGGCGCTGTACGGGCCGTCCGGGGCACGGGTCGCGCTCACGACGACCGAGACCGCGCTGCTGGATGTGCTCAGTGCCAGTCCCGAGCATGTGTTCAGTCGCGAAGAGATCCTGGGTGCCGTGTTCCACGAGGGCGACACCCCGGGCTCGGTCGATACCTACGTCCACTACATCCGGAGAAAGTCGGTTCCCGAGATGATCGAGACGGTGCGCGCTCGCGGCTACCGGGTCGGGCAGCCGTCATGACGAGTCCCGAAGCTGCCGACCGGCGCCGCGTGCAGCGGGCGGCCTTCTCTGTGGGTGTGTGGGTTGCTGCGGCGTCGGCGATCGTCATCGCGCTCGGGGTGGTGGTGTTGGTTACCGTCATTCTGCTGCGGGCACGAGTCGAGAGCGCCGAACACGGCACAGGCTTCCCCGGTGGCCATCGCGGGTCGGGGGATGATCTCGTGGTCGACGTCGATCGCGTGCTTCCCTGGGTGATCGGTCTCGGCATCCTGGGCGTGATCGTCCTGTCGCTGATCGCGTGATTCGCCGCCCGCCGTGCCGTGCGGCCGCTCGGCGAAGCGCTGCGGCTGCAGCGGAACTTCGTCGCCGACGCCAGTCACGAACTGCGCACGCCGCTGACGACCCTCACCAGTCGCATCCAGATCGCGCAGCGTCGCCTGGAACGCGGGGGAGACGTCGCCGAGGCTCTCGACCAGCTGCGCTCCGACGCCGACGCGATGAACGACATGCTCACCGATCTGTTGATGGCAGCCGAAGGCAAGGCCGAGACGACGGCTCTCGCGCCCGTCGGTGAGGCGATGGATGCCGCGGTCTCCCGCCTCCAGCCGCTCGCCGATGACAGCGGCGTGACGCTGGAGGTCATCTCGACCGACCGGGCTGTGCGGATGCCGCTTCCCACTCTGACTCGCATCCTGATGGCTGTCGTCGACAACGCGATCCAGCACAGTCCCCGGGGAGGCGTGGTGACGATCGCGGCGGCAACGGCCCGTAACGACGTGGAGATCCGAGTCAGCGATCAGGGCAGCGGGATCGACCCGGCCGACGCCGAGCGCATCTTCGAGAGGTTCGCCCGCGGATCAGAGACGGGCAGGCGGCGCGGGTTCGGACTCGGGCTCGCGCTGGTGCGAGACGTGCTCACGCGTTACGCGGGCCGGATCGAGGTCGAGTCGACCTCATCCGGGGGCACGACGTTCGTCATCGCACTGCCGAGTCCGCGTATGTGACGACCGATACCTCGGTCGCGCCCACCCATCGCCGAACGCGTCCGTCCTCGGTCACCGTCATGCCCGACCGGGAGTCAGCCGCTGCCACCCACGACAGGTCGTCGCCGGCGACAACCGCGACGGTTGCCCAGAGGTCTGCCTCGGCCAGGGAATCGGCGACGACGGTTGCGCTGCGAACGTCGGTCGCTGGCTCGCCGGAGCGCGGGTCCAGGATGTGCGCACCTCGCTCAGCGGTTCCCGAGGTCGCTACCGCGCCATCGACGACATCCATGATCGCGAGAACCTCCCCGGCGCGGTGCGGGTCGGCGATGCCGATACGCCATACCCACTCGCTGCCCGGTGCCGTGCCCACCTGCATGTCACCGCCCGCGTTGATACCGATCGCTGTCGCGCCGGTCGCGGCCAGGAGCGGCAGAAGATGCATCCGTGCCGCCCGCTCGACCGCCCACCCCTTGACGTAGCCGGTCGGGTCGAACCAGCCACGCCAGGTAGCCGAGAATCGGCCGCCGGAGCGCTGCTCGGCGTCACGACACGCCGTGGCGACTTCGGCAACGAGCGGATGCGCATCGTCGAGCGTGATCTCACCGCGGCGGAGACGGCTGATCTCCGAGTCCTCGCGATAGGTCGAGAAGATGCGGTCGTCCTCGCGAAGCTCATCGAACGCTCGAGACACGGATGCCGCGGTTTGCGGACCGTCGACGAAAGCCGGAGACCCATGGGCGTGCACGGACACGGCAGTACCCATGATGGTCTCGACCCACACGCGACGTGCGAGGCGCGTCATTGCTGGGCCTGATCCAGGGCACTTTGCAGCGACTGGATGTAGCCGTCGCTCGTGTATGTAGCGCCCGACACCATGCTTATGTCGGCGCTCTGAGTCTCTGTCGTGTCGGAGATCAGAATCGGCAGCGCTCGCGCATTGATCTGCTGATCCTTGCGATCGTTGTTCGGATACTGCGGCACCTGCACGTCGGTGATCACGCCGCCGCTGATCGTGATCTGCACCTGTACGTTTCCGTATCGGGTGCTCACCGCATCCCCGGTGTAGGTGCCGTCGGCGAGCCCCGTCGTGGTCGTTGTCGTGCTGTCGGTCGCCGTCGAGTCAGCGGCGGTCGCCGAGGGCGAGGGCGAGGGCGTCGACGTTGCACTCTCGGTTGTCGTCGACGGGCTGGCGGATGCCGATGGCGTGGCCTCGGGGGTGACGGTTGTGGTGCCCGCCGTCTCGTCGGCTGCAACCGGCATGACGGCCTCGAGCGAGGTGCGATAGCTGAACAGGAGGACGACGCCGCTCAGGGTGGCAAGAAGTCCGTAAACGATGCGCTTCATCGGAGGCTCCGTGGTGTGAGGGGTCAGACGGTGAATGACTCGGAATGGATGCGGTTGCGGTGAACTCCCGCGGCGCGCAGGTCATGCTCGAGGGCCTTCATCCATGGCGCGGGTCCGCAGAGGAACACGTCGTAGTCCTCGAGGTCGGGCGCGAGATGGCGGAGCGCATCGGAGCCCGTCCACGCGGCGTGCGAGGCCGGCAGCCACGAGGATGCTGTCCGGGCTCGGGGCCCCGGAAGCGGGATGTGTCGTAGACCCCGGTGCGCGACGAGAGTGCCGATGGCGTCTGTGCGCAGGGCTGCTTCTTTCGAGTGGTCGCGGGTGACCAGCGTCGCCTCGCCCGGCGCGTAACCCTCGGCTTGAAGCAGGGAAACCAGCGGCGCGACCCCGGCGCCCGCACCGATCATCAGAAGCTTCGAGCCGGTGCGAGCGTCGCCGGTCATCGTGCCGTACGGCCCTTCGAACAGGACGGGGGTGCCGGGAGTGAGCCGCGCCAGACGTGCGGTGCCGTCACCGACGATGCGGGCAGAGATCGTCAGGCTGCGGCCGTCGGGGGCTGCAGCCAACGAGAACGGATTCGCCCGTGAGGCTCCCGGGCCATCCAGGAAGCGCCAGATGAAGAACTGGCCTGCGCGCGCACCCAGGCGATCCAGCCGGCGCCCGGTCATGGTGACCGCAACGCCGCCCACGCCGTCAGGACGAACGTCGGCGACTCGCACCCGGTGTCGCAGCGAGCGCGCGAGGGGGACCAGGATGCGGAAGACGACGATTGCGGCGGCACTGATCGCCCACAGTCCCCACCAATAGCCGGTGGCGACGGGGGAGAAGAGGAAGTCGGCGCCGGTCCACAGCTGGTGAGGCAGCGCGAGCCCGACGCCGAGGTACGCGTACAGGTGCAGCAGGTGCCACGACTCGTAGCGCAGCTTCGCTCGCGCCCGACGCATTGAGGTGATCGCGACGAGGATGATCAGGATCGTGCCTGCGGTTGCGAGAAGCATCCCGGGGTAATCCCACACGAACTCCCAGAGCTGGACGAAGACGTTGACGTCGGCCGCTGCCGCGTAACCGAGCACCAGAAGTGCGATGTGAGCGAGCATGAGCGAGAACGACCAGAAGCCGACGAGCCGGTGCATCCGGGTCAACCCGTCACGGCCGAACCCGCGCTCGAACAGGGGGATACGCGCAAGAAGGATCACCTGATAGAGCAGGAGATTGGATGCGATCAGCCCGGTCAGGCGTCCCAGACTGTTCAGCGCCGCCGCATCGAATCCCCACAGATCCTGAAGGCCACCGCCGGCCACCCACAGCGCGAGAACGAACAGGCTCG
>NZ_JASBSF010000213.1 GCF_030149085.1 Microbacterium sp.
CTCAACGAGGCCGAGGCGTTCGAGACGTTCCTGCAGACCAAGTACGTCGGTCAGAAGCGATTCAGCCTCGAAGGCGGTGAGTCCCTCATCCCCCTGCTGGATGAGATCTTGCAGGGGGCCGCAGAGACCGGGCTCGACGGAGCCACGATCGGGATGGCGCACCGCGGGCGCCTGAACGTTCTGACGAACGTTGCCGGCAAGACCTACGGCCAGGTGTTCCGCGAGTTCGAGGGACGCGTCGCGATCGGTTCCAAGCGTGGGTCCGGCGACGTGAAGTACCACCTCGGGACCGAGGGCACGTTCGTCGCTGACGGCGGCGAGGAGCTCCCTGTCTATCTCGCAGCCAACCCGTCGCACCTCGAGACCGTCGACGGCGTCCTTGAGGGAATCACCCGGGCAAAGCAGGACCGCCTGCCGATCGGAACCTTCTCGTGGCTGCCGATCCTCATCCACGGAGATGCGGCCTTTGCCGGCCAGGGCGTTGTCGTCGAGACCCTGCAGATGTCGCAGTTGCGCGCCTACCGCACCGGCGGCACCGTGCATGTCGTCGTCAACAACCAGGTCGGATTCACGACGCTGCCGCAGGATGGCCGCACGTCTGTCTACGCGACGGACGTCGCAAAGACAATCCAGGCGCCCATCCTCCACGTGAATGGGGATGACCCCGAGGCCGTGGTCCGGGTAGCCCAGGTAGCCTTCGCCTACCGCGAGCGGTTCCATCGCGATGTCGTCATCGACCTGGTCGTCTACCGCCGGCGCGGACACAACGAGGGCGACGATCCTTCGATGACCCAACCGCTGATGACGAACCTCATCGAGGCGAAGCGGTCGGTTCGCCGCCTGTACACCGAGTCGCTCGTCGGCCGCGGTGACATCACGGAAGAGCAGTACGAGCAGGCAAAGAAGGACTTCCAGGATCGCCTGGAACTGGCCTTCGCCGAGACGCACGCTGCCGAGACCGGTTCTTCCCAAGTGGCGAGCGCACCGATGACCGGCTCGATCGACACCATCGGCGAGCCCGAAACGACGGGCGTATCGCGCGATGTCGTCCAGCTCATCGGAGACGCATTCGTCAACAAGCCCGATGGCTTCACTGTCCATCAGAAGCTGCAGCAGCTGCTCGACAAGCGCCAGGACATGAGCCGCAACGGCAGCATCGACTGGGCGTTCGGCGAGCTCCTCGCGTTCGGTTCGCTCCTCGTCGAAGGCACGAACGTCCGAATGGTCGGCCAAGACTCGCGACGCGGGACATTCGTGCAGCGTCACGCCGTGTTCCACGACCGTGCCAACGGTCAGGAATGGCTGCCGTTGGTGAACCTGTCCCAGTCGCAGGGACGCTTCTGGATCTACGACTCCCTCCTCAGCGAGTACGCCGCGATGGGCTTCGAGTACGGGTACTCCGTCGAACGCTCCGACACGCTCGTGCTGTGGGAGGCGCAGTTCGGCGACTTCGCGAACGGCGCGCAGTCGGTCATCGACGAGTTCATCTCGTCCGCTGACCAGAAGTGGGGTCAGCAGTCGAGCGTCGTGCTGCTGCTGCCGCACGGCTACGAGGGACAGGGCCCCGATCACTCATCGGCGCGCATCGAGCGCTACCTGCAGATGTGCGCTCAGGACAACATGATCGTGGCGCGGCCATCGACACCGGCGTCCTACTTCCACCTGCTCCGCCGCCAGGCCTACGCACGTCCGAGGCGACCCCTCGTCGTGTTCACCCCGAAGGCGATGTTGCGTCTTCGCGGTGCGACAAGCCCCGTCGAAGATTTCGTGGGTGGCCGGTTCCAGCCGGTGCTCGATGACGATCGCGGGATCGACAAGAGC
>NZ_JASBSF010000217.1 GCF_030149085.1 Microbacterium sp.
ATCGCGCTGGTACTCACTCCTGCGGTCTGGTCGGTGGTGACCATCGCAAATCCCAGCGATATCAATCCCGTTGCCGGAGGCGTTTCGGACATGGGCGGCGCGGGCGGCCCGGGCGGACGGGGCGGCCAGAACGGCGTCGGCCCCGGCAGACAGGGCGTCGGGCCGGGTCAGGGGGGTGCGCCGGTGCAGGGCGGTGCCCCGGGACAGGGAGGCAATCCTCCCGGACAGGATTCAGGACCGGGCGCGGGACAGGGGCCTGCGACAGCCGGACAAGCGACGGGCGCCGCATCGGGAAGCTCGACTGGTCGAGGTGGCGCGGCATCCACTGACCTCGTCGCCTGGTTGCAGGAGAACCAGGGTGACACCGACTACCTCGTCGCAACCTTCGGAGCTCAAAGCGCCGCCGGGATCATCCTCGCCACGGATGGCGGATCGGTGCTGCCGATCGGTGGCTTCAACGGAAACGACGCTGTGCCCACGCTCGACGAGTTCCAGGCGCTCATCGCCGACGGTAGCCTCCGGTATGTGCTGGGAACCGGAATGGCAGGGCAGGGCGCAAGCACTCCTTCCGGCGGAACCTCGACCACCTCGGCGCAGATCCGCCAGTGGGTGGAGGCGACGTGCGAGACGGTGACCGATGCTCCCGGCGTGGTCTACGACTGTGCGCCGTAGGGGCGACGCGCCGCGGTCAGCTCGACCCGCGCTGCACCGTGATCTGCCCGCTCGCCCCGTCGATCACGAGCTCGTGTCCGCTCCAGCGGAGGGTCAGGATCGTATGAGTGCAGCGCCGGCACCGCACGATCGCCGAGGTCGGCGCCAGCTCGACCGCTGAATCGGAAAGCGCCGAGGCATCGGCGCACGACCCGCAGGTAAGAGCGAGCGTCGCGGTCGCATCGCCGAAGGCCTCTTCGAGGATGCCGATGAGCGCGTTTCCGTCGACCATGCTGGGCCGCGGCGTTGCGGATGGCTCTGGCAGCGGATGTGTGGCGAGGCTCATGATCCTCCCCCGGACCTCTCGGTGCGGATGCGCTCGGGTCGATATCCCAGCGCGACAAGTGTTTCGGCGACGAACTCCACGAACGGCGTTGGCCCGCACGAAACTGACGGGGTCGACGGATGCCGGATGCAAGGCCTCGGCGAGCACGGTAGCGCTGAGGCGGCCGACAGTTCCTGCCCAGTCGCGCGGAGCTTCGCGCGTGTAAGCCCAGGTCGTCGAGATCCGGGGCGCCTCGAGCACGAGCAACCCGTCTCGGTACATCGCCCGATCGGCATCCTTCACGGAATACACGAGGCGCAATGACGCCGTGGCGTCTGCAGCCACGTGCGCGCGCACCATGGCGATCAGCGGCACGATTCCTGATCAACGGCGATCAGTTGCACCGGCGAGGGATCGGTGGCGTCCCAGACGAAGTACTGACCGAGGGGGCCCTTCACCTCCATCAGATCACCGACGCGCACGTCTTCGACGAGGTAGGGAGACACCTCGCCATCCTCGACCTCATCCACGCCGAGCTCGACGGCTGTGCCCGAACCGAACGATGCGATCGAGTACGACCGCACCGCCTGATAACCATCCTCGGCGGTCAGGCGAAGATCGAGATGCTGCCCTGGCAGGTTCCCCGGCCAGTCCGGAACATCAAGGACGAGAGCGCGGGCACCCAACGCGGCGGTGCGAACCTCCAGCGCGGATGCCGCCAGCCACGCTCCGACGCTCACCAATACCGTTCCTCGCGCCAGGGGTCGCCGTGCATGTTGTAGCCGTTCTGCTCCCAGAAGCCCGGTTCATCGCGGCGCAGGAGCGACAGTCCGCGGACCCATTTAGCGCTCTTCCAGAAGTAGAGGTGCGGCACCAGCAACCGTGCCGGACCACCGTGTTCGGGGTCGATCGGGGCGCCGTCGAACTCCGTGACGACCCACGCCTTGCCGCCGAGAAGATCAGCCATCGGCACGTTGGTTGTGTATCCGCCGTAGCAGTGCGCCATCGCCGCCTCGGCATCCGTCTGGATGCCCGCCATGAGCGTGTCGACCGAGACGCCCGCCACGTGGTGTCGAGCTTCGACCAGCGCGTCACGCAGTGGATGTCGGTGTGGATGTCTTCGAACGGCAGCGCGTGGAACTCGTCCCAGGTCCAGGAGCGAGAGTCGCCCCGCTCATCGCGGATCGCGAAACGCCACTCGGTCGGGTCGATGCGCGGTGTCGGCCCCGCCGAGAGCACCGGGAAGTCTGTCGTCAGGTACTGCCCCGGTGGCAGCCTGTCGTTCGTTTCACGCCGACGAGCGCCGAACCCGCGAGAGACAGGCGACATGAGCATCCTCCGATCCACCACCGATGCTCGCATCCTACGGATCGCCCGGGGTCGGCGAAACAGCGCGGCCCTCGGGAGTGACAGATGTCGAGGCTAGGCTCAGGGGGAAGCAGGCGGACGCCCGTGGACCCACGAGGAGTGAGCATGGCTGAGAGAACCGACCCGCGCGTGGCGGTGTATCTGGATTTCGACAACATCGTCATGTCTTGGTACGACACGGTGCATGGCCGCAACGCCTACGGCAGGGACCGGCAACGCATCGCAGCCGACCCGACCGAGCCTGAGATCGCCGAGCGACTAGCCGCCGCGACGGTGGACCTTGGCGCGATCATCGACTACGCGGCATCCTTCGGCACTCTCGTGCTGACGAGGGCATACGCGGACTGGTCCTCGCCCGTGAACGCGGAGTACCGGACCCAACTCGTCGCGCGCGCCGTCGATCTGGTGCAGCTGTTTCCCGCTGCTGCCTACGCGAAGAACGGCGCCGACATCCGACTGGCCGTAGATGCCGTCGAAGACATGTTTCGCCTCCCCGACCTCTCGCACGTCGTGATCGTGGCGGGCGACTCGGACTACGTGCCACTCGCGCAGCGCTGCAAACGCCTCGGCCGTTTCGTTGTGGGTGTCGGAGTGGCAGGATCCAGCGCCCGATCCCTCGCGGCGGCCTGCGACCGCTTCGATACCTACGATGCCCTGCCCGGGATCGAACGCGAAGCCGTCAAGGATGCCGAAACAGCGGTAGCTGCCAAGACCCGCCGGAGCCGCAAGAAGGCCGCTGATCCGGGCGCCGAGCTGCTCGAGCGTGCCCTGCGGCTGGAGGGCGATCGCGAAGGAACCGAGTGGCAGCACGCGAACGTGGTGAAGAGTCTCATCACGCGGCTCGATCCGGGTTTCAGCGAGCGAGCCCTCGGGTTCCGCAGCTTCACCGAGTTCATCAAAGCCCACCCCAAGGTCGCCGAGATCGACGAGACCGAAAACATCGTGCAGATCCGGCTGGCCGCCGGGAGGCGCTGAGAGCCGGAAGCGTCTGCACTGACGCGATTCAGGATCCAACAATCAGGATCTCGGACTCCTCGGCGATCGGCTCCACTGACGGCGCCGCGGGGGTTAGTACCGCTGGTCGGCGAGACATTCGGTCGACAGTGAGCTGAAACACATCGGGGCGACTGTAGTGTCCCACCGGATCGGCGAATGTCTTGGCCAGCGAGATGGCGGACAGATCGATGTCCGCGTAGACGATGCCCTCGACATCGCCCGGGATCGGCTCGGTCAGCAGGCTCCCGTCGGGGCCGTACACCCGCGCCACGCCACCGCCGGTCATGCCCGGGAGCTGGGTCGCGACATGGTTGCTCACGAGAACGAACGCCCCGCCCTCGAGTGCATACGCCCGACTCAGCGCGAGAGACGCCTCGGCCGACAGCTGCGGAAGCCCCTCACCGAACGCGGGCCAGGATGCGACGTGGATCTGCTCGTGTTGGGCGTACATCGTGAACTTCAGGAGCGGTTGCATGTGCTCCCAGCAGTTGAGAGCGCCGACCGTCGCCCCCGCGAGTTCGACGACGGCGAGCCCCGAACCGTCGCCCTCGCCGAAGAGCGTGCGCTCGACGTGTGTCGGCTTCGGCTTGCGCCGATGCTGCACCAGCTCGCCCGAGGAATCGATGAGGGCCTGGGCGATGTAGAGCGAGCCGTGGTCCTTCTCGCTGAAGCCAAGTACGACGCCGATGCCGTGTTCACGGGCCGCGTCGCGAATCGCGGCCATCTCAGGACCGGAGACCTCCACGGAGTTGGCGTGATAGTTCGCAATCAGCGGCAGCTGCTCGGCAACCCCCATCCCCCACAGGAACAGCGGATAGCCGGGCAACCAGGTCTCGGGAAACGCGACGAGTTCGGCACCCTCGGCGGCCGCCTGCGCGATCAGGGTGATGGTCTTCTCGGTCGTGCCTGCCACGTTGAACCAGACGGGCTCTGCTTGGACTGCTGCTACACGGATCGTGGACATGTCTTCCTCCTTCGGGTCGGGGCTCCGACGCTACGGCGGCGCAGGCTCCCCGCTCTAACCCGAACGCGCGCGAAACCTGGCAATCTCTGCAGAGTGCGGCACCTGAAACGCGGCAGTAACAGTGACGGATGCCGAGGGAAACGGCATCCGCGCACAATGATCCGGTGGCCACCGTCACTGCGACATCCCAAGAAGAGTGGGAAGAGCTCTGCTCTCGCGCCTTCGTCCCCCTGCGGGTCACAAGCGGCGAACGCAGCTTTCTGGCGACGATGGACCACCACGTCGCCGACTCGGTCTCGTTCACCCGAGTCCGCGCCGCAGTGCGCACTGTCGGTGGCGAGGTGAGCCGCACCGCAGCCCTCATCGAAGAGGACGACGTCGACATGGCACTGTTTTCCCTCCAGCTCGGCGGCGTCACCACGGTGGAACAGCAGGGGCGGCGGACGACGATCGACGCCGCGGAGGGCGCGCTCTACCTGGCCGATGAGCCGTACCGGCTCGGCGCGGCGGTCACCATCGACTCACTCGTCGTTAAGCCTCGATCCACCGATGGACGGGGCGTTGAGCGAGCGTCGTGACGTAGAAATGCCCCTCTGATCAGGAAGAATAGAGCTTGCTTAGGGTTCTGTTCGTCTGGTCGGAGAGGCATCTCGTAGATGCAATTCAAGCACGCCC
>NZ_JASBSF010000248.1 GCF_030149085.1 Microbacterium sp.
CGGAATATCCTGGGCTGCAGAGGCAAACCAGGGCAGGACGAGGAGGACAGACAAAACGCGGCGCATGGGAGCCATACGCCGCGTCTGAGGGATTCTTTGGAGTACTTTGCCTGAGCCGTTATTCATCCCTGCGGTTGTTGCCCAGCAGGAGCATCACGTAGTAGAGAAAGGTGCCCAGGGCACTGATGAAGGCGGCCACATAGGTCAGGGCTGCGGCATCCAGCAGCTCCATGATCGCTGGTTGCAGTCCCGTGGCGGTGACTGCGCTGCACGCACTCGCGGCGGTGCCGACATCCGTGAAGGTCGCGGCGATGGTGCACACCTCGCCCGGAACGAGCCGCCGGAGCTTCAGGGTTGCAGCCACCACGACACCGAGGATGCCTTCGGAACCGATCACCAGCGATGTGAGGTCGAGGCCCGTGACGCCCTTGACCGTGCGGTGACCCAGGTGCAGCAGTCGCCCGTCGGCGAGGACGAGATCGACGCCCAGGACGGCGTCTCGCACCACGCCGTACTTCGCGCACAAGAGGCCCCCGGCACCGGTGGCGATGTTCCCGCCGACAGTGGAGATATCGCGGCTGGCGGGATCCGGTGCCCACCACAGGCCGTGCTCGGCGAGCGCGCGGTTCAGGTCGGCGTTCAGGATGCCGGGCTCGACGACGGCCAGCAGGTCATCGGGTCGCACCTCCAGGATGCGATCCATCGCCCGAACCGAGAGCGCGATCTCGCCGGGTCCGGCGTTCGCGCCGCCGGCGAGTCCCGTCCCCGCTCCCCGGGTGACGACCGGAGTTCCCGTCGCCGACGCAATGCGCAGCGTCGCTTGGACGTCCTCGACGCTGCGGGCATGCATGACGGCGAGCGGGCGCCCGATGCTGGCGTGACCGGACTTATCGGCCCGGGCAGCTTCGAGCGAGGCATCCGTCGTGTCGAGCGCGTCGCCGAGTTCGGCACGCAGCCGCGCGAGGACCTCCCGGTCGCTCATGCCAGTCGGCGGCGCCCGGCGATCACGCCGACGGTGACGGCGATGACCCCGAAGATCAGGCCGACCCATACGAGGCCCACGCTCCACCACGCGATCGTCGCTGAGACATACACGAGGAGCTCAACGACTGCCCGCAGGAACGGATGCACGATGATCACCGCTCGGGGTGAGACAAACAGCGCCCACAGCAGGATGGCGACAACCGGCGCGACGATGCCCGCCACGATGTTCCAGGGGAACGGCCAGGCGGCGAACCCCCAGAACGCCAGCGTCCCGAACGCGAAAAGTTCGCACAGAACGGCGAGCACGTCGACCACGCTGAGTGCCGGGCGGGTCCCTGCGGGCAGGCCGGACGGGGTCGCTGATTCGGGCATATTTCCAGTCTAGGCCGCGTGAGTTGGGCGCATCTGGTCGTTATCGCGGCAAAGGTGGGCGCGAATCGTCGCGTCTGGACTGGGAGGCGACAGTTCGCGCCCATCTTTCCGTTGCCGCAGGGAAGGATGCTGGCCTCAGTGCACGCGCCGCCCGTCGAGCCAGACTCCGCGGACCGCGAGCGAGGCATCCAGCAGCACGGCGTCAGCGGCGAAGCTCGGGCGCAGGCTGCCGTGGCGATCCGCCACACCGATCGCCGCGGCCGGCGCGCGGGTGAGCGCGTCGACGGCCGCGGGCAGGTCGACTCCCGCCGCGAGGGTCACGCGAAGCGCAGCATCCTGCGTCAGGGTCGACCCCGCGATCGCGCCAGTCTCCACGAGGCGGGCGACACCGTCGACGACATCCACCTCAAGCGAGCCCAGCACGTAGCGGCCGTCACCGACGCCTGCCGCCGCCATCGCGTCGGTGATGAGCGCAATCCGTCCTGGCGCCGCGGCGAACAGGATCCGGATGAGCTCGGGATGCACGTGCACGCTATCGGCGATGACCTCGAGCGTCACGCGCGGGTCGGCGGTTGCCGCCCCGACCGGTCCTGGGGCGCGATGGAGCAGGGGAGGCATCGCATTGAACGCGTGGGTCAGGATGCTCGCGCCGGCCTCGAACGCCGCACGTGTCGCCTCGAGATCGGCATCCGTGTGGCCGACGGCGACGCAGACGCCCGCCTCCCGAAAGGCGCGGATCGCCTCGGCCGCGCCCGGTAGCTCTGGCGCTAGCGTCACCTGCCGGATCGTCCCCGCTCCGGCTTCGAGCAACGCGGCCACAGCGTCCGGCGTCGCCGCCCGCAAGGTCGCGGGATCGTGCGCGCCGCGGTGACCGTGATCCAGAAACGGCCCCTCGAGGTGGGAGCCGAGGATGCCGGCATCCGTCTGCGTCACCGCTGCAATCCGCGCGACCTGGGCTGTCAGGTGCTCGAGCGAGCCCGAAACCAGCGAGAGGACGGCCCGTGTCGTTCCGTGTGCGAGGTGCAGCGCGCGGGCGGCGCGGATGCCTGACTCGTCTCCCTCGTACGAGAACCCGCCGCCGCCGTGACCGTGGATGTCGATGAACCCCGGTGTGAGAACGGCGCCGGGTCCGGCGACCTCCCGCGCGTCGATGATTGTCGCCGCGGAGGCTCGCGACCGCCAGTCATCGCCGGTGCCGACGGCAGCGATGGTGTCACCCTGCATCTCGACCCAGGCGTCGCTCGTCTCGGCGCCGTCCGCGACGACCCGCGCGCTGTGGACGATCGTGGTGCTCACGATGCTCCCTCGCCGCTCCAGGGGATCTCGGGCGACCGGCGGAAGCCGATGCCGAGGGCCCTCCAGAGTCCCTCGAGTCTGCCGACCCGCTCGCGGAACGATTCCCAGCTGCGTAGCGGGTGCTCGCCGGTAGCCGGCGACCAGGCTGCCTCGGCTGCAGCAGCGATCCGCGGGAACACCAGCGTGTCGATATCGGCGGCGGTGCGCACGGTTTCGGTCCACAGCGCAGCCTCGACACCGAGGATGTCGCTCTCGGCTACCCCGTCGAGCACCGACGCCGGCTCCCACGCGTACGCGCGTTCCACGCTCGTGACACCGTTTGCCCAGGTCAGGCCGAGCTCCGAATCCGCGGAATCCTTCATGTCGAGGTAGACGGCGTCGGCAGGCGACAGGATGACGCGCCCGCCGCGCGTGACGAAGCCCCGCGCCTTCTCGTCCATGCCGTCCGTCGGCGAGACGAATCCCCAGTACTGACCGACGGTTCCCGGATGCAGGTCACTGGCCGCACCAGCTTCGTGCCACATCACGGGCACCTTCCCGGCATCCGCGACGATGCGTGACGCGAGGCTCACGAACGCGGCGTAGTCGGCGGGATCCGTGCCGAGGGCCTCATCCCCGCCGACGTGAAGGTAGGGTCCGGGAGTCATCGCGGCCAGGTCGGCGACGACATCCGTCACGAAGGCCTCCGTCGTGGGGGCACCGATCCGCAGGGAGGAGAAGCCGACCGCGATGCCCTCGTACGGCTCGCCCGCGAGGGGGATGGTGCTGCCGTAGGCCTCGACGACCTCGCGGATGTGCTCCGAGAGCACGGGAGGCTCGACGATGTCGGGGTAGGCGAGGCCGACCGCGTGGGTGTGTCCGGGAAGGTCGATCTCGGGCACGACGGTCATGTGGCGGGCGGCGGCGTACGCCACGATCCGGGCGTAGTCCTCGGCGGTGTAGAAGCCGCCGGAGTCCCCGCCGATGGCGGTACCGGATGCGAACCGGGTCAGTTCGGGGCGCGAGGGGATCTCGATCCGCCACCCCTGGTCATCGGTCAGGTGCAGATGGAGGTGATTGAGCTTGAGCTGCGCGGCTCGGTCGATGACGCCGAGCACCACCTCGACGGGGAAGAAGTGGCGCGCGACATCGAGCATGACGCCCCGGTACGCAAAGCGCGGTGCGTCGGTGATTTCTACAGCCGGGATGCGCCATCCGTCGTCAGTCTGCTCGATCAACTGCACGAGCGTTTGGATGCCGTAAAACAGGCCCGCAGCGTCCGACCCTGTCACCTCGACGCCCTCCGCAGAGGCGATCAGTCGGTAGGAATCGGGAGTGTCGGCATCCGTGACGGCCAGCGAGATGCCCGGGCCCGTTGCGGTGGAATCGAGGCTGATTTCGCCATCCGTTCGCGCAGATACGAGGTTCATGAGGATGCCGACCACGGTCTGGTCGCCGGTGACGGCGGTCCGCGCTCGCAGGCTGAAGCCCGGTCCTTCGCCCGCCACCACGTCGCGGGGGAGCGGCACGGGCCAGGCGGAGGTGGTTGCATCGCGGGGCTGCGTCCCGGTCATGTAAAGAGTCCTAACAAATAGCGTTGAGTAACTCTACCAACCGCGCTGTCGCGGATCGAGGGCTGAGTGCGATCCGGTATGCTCAGGATGTCGCGACTGGCGTTGAGGTGGATGACCACCGGGGAGCGACCGACACGGTACTCGACCGTACGCCTGGGTCGAGACGGAACCCCACCCGAAGCCGTCGTCCCCGCCCCGCAGCACAAGGAGCACAACGCCATGAGCGACTCGCTGTTCACCGCCCCGCTTGCCGAAGTCGATCCCGAGATCGCTCAGGTCCTTGACCGCGAGCTCGCTCGTCAGCAGAGCTACCTCGAGATGATCGCGTCCGAGAACTTCGTGCCCGTCTCGGTCCTGCAGTCGCAGGGCTCGGTGCTGACGAACAAGTACGCCGAGGGGTACCCGGGCAAGCGCTACTACGGCGGGTGCGAAGAAGTCGACGTCGCCGAAGAGCTCGCGATCGCCCGTGCGAAGGAGCTGTTCGGCGCCGCCTATGCCAACGTGCAGCCCCACTCCGGTGCCACGGCGAACGCGGCAGTCCTGCACGCGATCGCGCGCCCGGGCGATACGATCCTCGGTCTGTCGCTCGATCACGGTGGACACCTCACGCACGGCATGAAGGCCAACTTCTCCGGTCGCCTGTACGACATCGTTGCCTACGGGGTCGACCCCGAGACGAGCCTCATCGACATGGATGAGGTGCGTCGCCTCGCGCTCGAACACCGTCCGCAGGTCATCATCGCGGGCTGGTCGGCGTACCCGCGCCAGCTCGACTTCGCGCGGTTCCGCGAGATCGCCGACGAGGTGGATGCACTTCTCTGGGTCGACATGGCTCACTTCGCCGGTCTCGTGGCAGGTGGCGTGCACCCCTCGCCCGTGCCCCACGCGCACGTCGTGTCATCCACGGTTCACAAGACCATCGGCGGCCCGCGTTCGGGGTTCATTCTGACCAACGACGAGGCGCTTGCGAAGAAGATCAACTCGGCGGTCTTCCCGGGGCAGCAGGGTGGCCCGCTGATGCACGTGATCGCAGCGAAGGCGACGGCTTTCAAGCTCGCTGCGACCCCGGAGTTCCGCGAGCGGCAGCAGCGCACCGTGCGCGGGGCGAAGATCCTCGCCGACCGGCTCGCCCAGCGCGATGTGGCCGATGCCGGCATCGCTGTTCGCTCGGGTGGCACCGATGTGCACCTCGTGCTCGTCGACCTGCGGAACGCGGCGATCGACGGGAAGCAGGCGGAGGATCTGCTGCACGAGATCCAGATCACCGTCAACCGCAACGCCGTGCCCAATGACCCGCGCCCGCCGATGGTCACCTCGGGCTTGCGTATCGGGACGCCCGCGCTCGCCACGCGTGGTTTCGGGGACGCTGAGTTCGCCGAGGTAGCCGACATCATCGCGCTCGCGCTGCTGCCGAACCCCGACATCGACGCTCTTCGTGCGCGCGTCGCGACCCTGACCGAAGCCTTCCCGCTCTACCCGGGCCTGTCCCAGTAAGCCCGGATCGCTGCGGCATCCGGGTCTGGATGACGCGACCCCGCGCCCGTAGAATACCTATGGACGTAGTTATCCGTCCCGGGACGCGGATGTCGCGGGATGACGACAGGAGACGCGAATGACTGCACAACTACTCGACGGCACCGCGACCGCCGCCGCGATCAAGGGGGAGCTTCGTGACCGCGTCGCTGCCCTTGCGGAGCGGGGCATCGTGCCGGGCCTGGGGACACTGCTCGTCGGTGACGATGGCGCCTCGCGCTCGTACGTCACCGGCAAGCACCGCGACTGCGCGGAGGTCGGTGTCGCCTCGATCGCTGTCGAACTGCCCGCTACCGCAACGCAGGACGAGATCGCCGATGCCGTCCGTGCGCTCAACGCGGACCCCGCCGTCACCGGGTTCATCGTGCAGCTCCCGCTGCCGAAGGGTATCGATGAGAACGCCATCCTCGAGCTGATCGATCCTGACAAGGATGCCGACGGACTGCATCCGACGAACCTCGGTCGGCTCGTGCTCGGAGTCGACCCTGCTACCGCGGTTGCAGCGCCCCTGCCGTGCACGCCTGCCGGCATCATCGAGCTCCTCACTCGCCACGGCGTGCAGATCGCGGGCAAGCACGTCACCGTCATCGGGCGCGGCATCACCGTCGGTCGTCCGCTCGGGCTTCTGCTGACCCGCAAGGGCACTGACGCGACAGTCACGCTTACGCACTCGCGCACCCCCGACCTTGAGGCCCAGGTGCGCCGGGCCGACATCGTCGTTGCTGCCGTCGGGCAGCCGCACCTGGTGAAGCCAGAGTGGATTGCGCCGGGCGCTGCCGTGCTGGATGTCGGTGTGACCCGTGTCGGGACCACGGAGACCGGTCGCGCGAAGCTCGCCGGAGATATCGATCCGGCCGTGGCCGAGGTCGCTGGCTGGCTCTCCCCGAACCCCGGTGGTGTCGGACCCATGACCCGCGCGATGCTTGTCGCGAACGTCGTGGAGACCGCCGAACGCCTGGCCGGCTGACCCCGACCGCGGCGGCGGCCCGCGTCGGCATCCTTGCTCTGGCACAATGACGCCGTGACGTCCTCGACTCCTGCGCGACGCCGCGGCCGTCGCGCGGCCATGGTGGGCGGCATCCTCGCCCTCGTTTTGCTGTATGTCGTCGTGGTTCTGCTCTACGCGTCAGGCGGACGCATCGAGCGTGCGTCTGTGTCTAGCGGGGGCTCGGGGCAACCGCTCGTGCTCACCCTGACTCCTGCTGACGTGGACGCCGCGGCGAGCCACCTCACGCTGCGTATCACGCCCGGTCCCGACCTCGGTTCCTACTCGTCCGACCAATTCTCGATGGACCAAACTGTGCACGTCCTGGTCACCGGAACCGACGGGTCGCGCACGATCACCTACGGCGCGGATGAGGTCGTGGGGGCAGAGACCGTCGCGCTCACGCTCGACGGATTCATCGAGCAGTGGCCGTTCGACCGCTACACGACGGAGACGATGATCGTGCCGCTGCGCGAAGGAGCGGACGGCGAGGGCGTACCGATCCCGTACGAACTCGCGGTCGATGGTCGAGTCCCGGGTTGGAACGTCACCGCCCAGGCGGTGGAACTGCCCGCCATGGCCACCGAGGACGGGTTGATCACAACGCTCGGGGTTCAGTTCACCATCACACGAGCGGCTTCTACTATCGCTTTCGGCGTCGTGCTGTTGACGCTGATGGTGATCGCGCCGGTTCTGGTCCTGACCGCTGCGATCACCGTCTACCGGGGCCGCCGCAAGATCGAGGCGACCATGCTGGGCTGGTTCGGCGCGATGCTGTTCGCGACGATTCCGCTGCGCAACTTCCTTCCCGGTTCCCCGCCGATCGGCTCCTGGGTGGACTACCTCATCGTGCTCTGGGTGATCGCTGCGCTCATCGCAGGCTTGGTCATCTTCATCCTCGCGTGGCTCCGCAGTGGCCCGGCCGGCGTTGCCGCTGCCCAGCCTGCGGGCGACGCACACGTGCCGGGCGATGGATCCGACGCGGATGCCGGATCAGATGGCGGCGGGGACTCCTAGCCGCCGCGGGATTCGCGCCCGCGGGCGCCGTCCCAGAGGAGGCCAGCATGCGCTTCGAGGCGGTCATCAATGGCGTCGTAGATGAGCCACGCGATCACGAGCAACACCGGCGGGATGGCCCAGCCCCAGAAAAAGCCCGCGACGTTGACACCGGACAGAACGACGACGAGCACCCACGCGACTGCTGCGACGATGAGCACGACGGTGCCCTGAACGAGCTTTGCGCCTGTTCGCGTGAGGTCGCGGCTTGACCGTTCGGCGCGGCCTCCCAGCCAGCGTCCTAGGGCCGGCTTGACCCAGAGCGTCGCCAGGGCGAGGATCACGGCGGCCCACAGTACCGACCATCCGACCGAGACCTGCGGCATGATCAGACCGATCACGAGCAGCACGACAACGTCGAAAACGTAGAGAGTCACGAAGCGGATCAGCCAGGTGCGCACGGATCCACCCTGCCACGGATGCCGCGTCACGTCAGCCGGGATGCGCCGCTGCTAGTGGCCCCGCGCTCCCTCCCAACCATGGCGGTGGAGGGCGCTTCCGACCACCGCCGTCGCGCTCCCGTCTCGAATCCGTCGAGAGGTCAGGCGGACGACCTCCCACCCCTGCGCCGCCAGTGCCGCCATTCTGTCGATGTCGCGATTCCACTGTGCGCGATCGGTCCGGTGGTGATCCCCTTCGACTTCGACAATCAGGTCGAACGCTCGATGCATGCCGTCGACAATTGCTATCAGCGCTCCGTCCGCATCGCGGACCTCGACATCCAACTCCATGTCGGGCAGTCGCTCGGCCTCGGCATCCAATCGATACTCAGTCTCGAGCCGGGAAGCACTGCCGACGCGCACCGACGTCAGGGCACGAAGGAGCTCTTTGCGGTGCCGCCGCCCTGGCGCGAGCGCTGCTGCCTCCAACTGTGCGGGCGTGGCCAGTCGCGCGTTCGGCATGGCCCGACCCCGGTGGTCGCGAGGAACTCGTACGAAATGATCCCCCATGATCACGAGCCACCGTTCTGACAGCTCTCCGCCGAGCATCGCCCAGGTCGAGGCGGGAGTGGTCACGCGCAAGCCTTCGACATCCATCACGTACGCAAGGTGCTCGCGCGTCTGAAGGCCGGCCACGCCTCGGGCTCGCGCTGCCCGATGCGGGTGCGTGATGCCGACCGACAGGTCTGCGTCAGCGTCGAAGTCGTCGGGGAGTGGACACCCGAGAAGCGCTGCTGCCGTCATCCCTGTGAAGAATCCGCGCCGACTCATCACGCGGCTGTATGCGCGGGCCCGCTCGAGTACCCGGGCGCGGGCTCGGGCGTCGATCGCTTGCGGACCCTCGAACGCGGAGCGTGTCGCGGCCTCGGGACGAATCCGAGTGGCATGGAACGGGCGCTCGAGATCGGACCCACGCAGTCGCCGGGGACTAACACCCATCGCGCGCGCCTCTGCGTAGGCGAATGTGCCAGACAGCGTCGGAGGAAGCGAGGCGTGGCGGCGTGGCATCCGATCAGCATCCGGGGCGGGCCGCACCCGGGGCTGGCCGTTCAGGCAACTCCTGTCATCCTGCGCCGAACCTGGATGTGGGGAGGAGCCCATGCCGGACTCTCGAGCATCACTGTCTGATTCTCGCGCGCGGTCCCAACGGCGAAAGGTTGGCCTGAATTGTCGCTTGCAGGTCCTGAGGCGACAATTTGCGCCCACTTCTCGAGTCGAGACGACAATCTACGCCCACTATCGCGGGCGCGAGCGACCGGCGTGGACGCTGATGCTGGGTCAG
The DNA here is from genome assembly GCF_030149085.1 of Microbacterium sp. GTDB lineage: Bacteria > Actinomycetota > Actinomycetes > Actinomycetales > Microbacteriaceae > Microbacterium. The sequence goes on from NZ_JASBSF010000248.1 coordinate 9,502, forward strand.
GCGTGGCGTTCCAGAAACGCGTACACCTCGGAGTCATCGACGCCGGGGAAGTTGCCGCGGGGGAGCGGGGTGAACATCTGCATGTGCACACGGGCGCTCGGCCACGCCTTGCCCTCCCAGCGCGAGGTGAGCTCCGACGGAGCCCGGCGGCAGCACGCCTCGTCGGGACACGAAGAGACCGCGCGCTTGGTCGTCTCCCGGCCACGGAACCAGCGGGCGTCGTCGAACGGGACCCCCACACTGATCGAGAACTCGCCGTCGGCTGTCGTGCCGGTCTGCGTGGCGCACCAGAACGTCCCGGCGGGAGTGTCGGTGTACTGGTAATGCTCGGTCGTGCGGTTCTGCTCCGAGAATGCAGCGCGCGCCGACCACTTGCGGCACGCGATCTGCCCATCGACGGCACCCGTGACATCCATGGGCAGCGGAAGGTCGTCGTTCTCATAGACGCGCGAGATGGCCCCGGATCCATCGACGCGCAAGAAGTGCAGACGGATGCCGAGATGCTGTGTCATCAGGTTCGTCATCCGCATCGCAGCCGCCTCGTGCGTCACGCCGAACGCATCGCGGAAGTCCTCGACGGCGAGGTTGCGGTCTTTCTTTGCCTGCTGCAGGAACGCGACGCCGTTGGTCTCGGGGATGAGGCAGCAGGCGGCGAAGTAGTTGATCTCCAGCCGCTGCTGCAGGAAGTCGGCGTACGAGGTGGGCCGCTGGTGTCCGAGCAACCGGTGCGCCATCGCCTGCAATGCCATCGAGCGCAGCCCGTGGCCGCCCGGGATCGACGCGGGCGGGAGGTAGATGCGGCCGTTCTCGAGGTCGGTGACCGATCGCGCGGAGCGTGGCAGGTCGTTGACGTAGAGCAGCTCGAACCCGAGGCGCTCGGCCATGATGCTCACGGTGCGGTGGGTGAGGGCTCCTGACACGTGACCTGCGGCTGTGAGTTGCTTCTCAGCGAGCTTCTCGATCTCGGGGAGGTAATTGTCGCGATCCCGCATCCGCAGACGCAGCTCGGTGTTGGCCCGACGCGCCTCCTCGGGCGTCGCGATCGCTTCTCGCTCACGGCGATCGAGCTCCCGGTGCAGACCGAGTATCGACTCGATCGTCTCGTCGGGCGTTCCCTTGGTGACCTTGACCGGCGGAATGCCGAGCCTGCGAAACACGGGGCTTGCCTGCGCGCGTTCGAGTTCGATCTCCAGCGCCGCTCGGCGATTCGGCGGCTCAGCCGCCAGAAGATCGGTGACTTCCAGCCCCGTCGCGTGGGCGATTGCCTGCAGCAGCGAGAGCTTCGGCTCGCGCTTGCCGTTTTCAATGAGGCTCAGTTGGCTGCCGGCGACCCCGACCTGCGCACCCAACTCATCGAGCGTCCAGCCGCGAGCCACCCGTTCGTGACGGATGCGGTGCCCGAGTGTCACCAGTTCGAGGTTCGTGGGTGCCATTCCTTGATGCTAGCGAAAGAATCGGGGTTCTTATGGGGGTAGACGGCTTCAAACCCCGCTTCGCGTGCGGGAAAGTGGAGAACGAGCCCCCAGACGACGTCGCACACAGGAGAGACAATGGCCATCGCTGACATTACTCGCCCCACCACCTCGGCGCCCGCGTCGGCATCCGGCGACCTGCCATCGATCTCCGGCCCCGGCATGGATGCTCTGATCGAGTGGGTGGGCGAGATCGCAGCGCTCACCAAGCCCGATCGGATCCACTGGGTTAGCGGCTCCCGCGCCGAGAACGAGGCTCTGCTGCGCGAGCAGGTCGAGCAGGGCAAGCTCATCAAGCTCAACCCCGAGTGGCGGCCGGGCTCGTACCTCGCGCGCTCTCACCCGAGCGACGTCGCGCGAACCGAGGCCCGTACGTTCATCGCCTCGGAGCGGGAGGAAGATGCCGGCCCCACGAACAACTGGGTCGCGCCCTCCGAGATCCGTGCGACGATCACCCCGCTGTTCGACGGGTCGATGCGGGGCCGCACGATGTACGTCGTTCCCTTCTCGATGGGAGCCGTCGGCGGCCCGCTCTCGCACATCGGTGTGCAGGTCACCGACAGTGCGTACGCGGTGACCTCGATCGGCATCATGACGCGCGTGGGCACCGACGTCCTGCGGGAGATCGCGAACGGTGCGGCGTGGGTCAAGACCGTCCACTCCGTCGGGGCGCCCCTTGCTCCCGGCGAGGAGGACGTGGCCTGGCCGTGCAATGACGAGAAGTACATCGTGCACTTCCCCGACACCCTCGAGGTCTGGTCGTACGGCTCGGGCTACGGCGGGAACGCCATCCTCGCGAAGAAGTGCTTCGCATTGCGGATCGCATCCGTGATCGGGCGGGGCGAGGGGTGGATGGCTGAGCACATGCTGCTCATCCGTGTCATCAGTCCCCAGGGGAAGGCGTACCACATCGCCGCTGCCTTCCCGTCGGCGTGTGGCAAGACGAACCTCGCCATGCTGCGCCCGACGATTCCCGGATGGCGCGTCGAGACGCTCGGCGATGACATCGCGTGGCTGCGACCGGGTGAGGACGGACGCCTGTGGGCGATCAACCCCGAGGCCGGATTCTTCGGCGTCGCTCCGGGCACCGGTGAGTCCACGAACGTCACCGCGGTGGAGACCCTCTGGGGCAACACGATCTTCACGAACGTCGCCCTGCGTCCCGACGGGGACGTGTGGTGGGAAGGCCTGACCGATGAGCCGCCCGCAGAGCTGATCGACTGGGAAGGCAACCCCTGGACGCCGGCCTCCGGACGACCCGCCGCCCACCCGAACTCCCGCTTCACGGTGCGTGCCGACCAGTGCCCGCAGATCGCCGACGACTGGGATGCGCCCGAGGGTGTGCCGATCGACGCGATCTTGTTCGGGGGCCGCCGCGCGACGAATGTGCCGCTCGTGGTCGAGGCCACTGACTGGGCCCACGGGGTGTTCCTCGGCTCGACCATCTCGTCCGAGCGCACCGCCGCGGCCGAGGGCACCGTCGGTGAACTGCGTCGCGACCCGTTCGCGATGCTGCCGTTCTGCGGATACAACATGGCCGACTACTTCGGCCACTGGATCAAGATGGGCCAGAAGCTCCGCTTCGACCGCGCTCCGAGGATCTTCCAGGTCAACTGGTTCCGCAAGGGAACGGATGGCCGGTTCCTGTGGCCGGGATTCGGCGACAACTCGCGGGTCATCGAGTGGATCGTCCGGCGCGTCGACGGTGAGGTTCCCGCCATCGACAGCCCCATCGGGCGGCTCCCTCGCATCGAGGACCTCAACCTCGATGGCATCGAGGTGCCGGCGGAGGACCTCGAGGAGCTGTTCGCGGTCGACCCCCAGTCGTGGTTGCACGAGGCCGACCTCACCGAGGAGTTCTTCGGTGTCTTCGATGGTCGTATCCCGGCCCCGCTGAACGCGGAGCTCGCCGCCCTGCGTTACCGCCTCAAGTCCTCCTGACCCGGGCGTCCTCCTCCCGCCCGTACCCGGCGCAACCCGCGCCCCTCGCGAACCCACCCCTTCTTGCCCCAGCCCACAGGTTTCGGCCGCAGGAAGGGGTGGGTTCGTCGAGATTGTTGTTGGTTCGGCGGGGTGGGTCAGACCAGGAGCTGGTGGCGCGCGAGGTCGCGGTAGAGGGGCGTGGACTCGACCAGTTCGCCGTGGGTGCCCTGACCGATGACCTCACCGTTCTGCATGACGACGATCAGGTCGCTGTCGACGACTGTCGACAGGCGGTGGGCGATCACGATGAGGGTCCTTTCGGCCGCGACGGCATCGATGGCGTCACGCATCCGCTGCTCATTCAAGCCGTCCAGCGATGACGTCGATTCGTCCAGGAGCAGGATCGGCGGTGCGGCAAGCAGCGCACGTGCGATCGCGAGGCGCTGGCGCTCGCCGCCCGAGAGCATGACGCCGTTCTCGCCGACGGGCGCTTCCAGGCGGAGGGGACTGCGCTCGAGCACCTCGGTCAGGTTCACCGCGTCGAGGACGCGCTCGCAATCGGCATCCGTCGCGTCGGGCGAGGCGAGCCGGAGGTTCTGGGCGATCGTTCCGGCAAGGGTCGGTGCGTCCTGCTCGACGTAGCCCAACTGTGCCCGCAGCCGCTCACGGGGCAGCGTGCGGATGTCCACCCCGCCGAGCAGGATCGCCCCGCCGGTCGGGTCATAGAACCGCTCGATGAGCGCGAGCGTCGTGCTCTTCCCGGCCCCCGACGGGCCCACGATCGCCACGCGCGACCCCCGAGGGACGTGGAACGAGACGCCGCGCAGCACGTCGCCGGCATGATCGGATGCCTCGGACTGCGCCTGCGCGTTGGAGCCGGCATCCGTGCCGCCGTCGCCTGCAAGCGCGATGGCCGATGTGTCGACGTGCGCGCTCTCGAGCACGGCACGCGCTTCGGTCTCGGCCTTCCGACGCGCGGCGACAACGGCCTCGGGGTATCGGAACCAGACATCCCGGAACTCGATCGCGATCTCCCGCGGTTCCGGTGTCACGGATGCCGGGTCTGAGGCCGCGGCGCCCGCCATCTGTGACACCGGAACGGGGGAGGACTCGGTGACGGATGCCGCGAGCCGTGCGTCGTCGGCGTCCTCTGTCGGGAGATTGAGGATCTCTTGGATGCGGCCGAGCGCACCGAGGGCCTGGTTCACCGAGGTGATCGCCCCGAAGGCGGAGGCGAGCGGGCCGACCAGGAGGAACAGGAACATCACGAAGGTCACCAGATCGGCGACCGTGAT
>NZ_JASBSF010000251.1 GCF_030149085.1 Microbacterium sp.
TGTCGTGTACTTGCCCGAGAGCAGGCCGGATGCCAGCGGCACCCGCGCGAAGATCGCGACCTCTGCCGCGGCGGCCGCCGGAAGCACCTCGTCGAGGGGCTTCAGGCGGAAGGGATTGACGATGATCTGCACGTTGGTCACCCCCGGGCGCGCTACCGCCGAGAGCGCCTGCTCGCACGTCTCGACAGAGACGCCGTAGGCACCGATGAGACCGTCTTCGACGAGCCGGTCGAGCGCATCGAAGAGCTCGTCGGCCGCGATGACATCGCTCGGTGGGCAGTGCAGCTGAACGAGATCGAGGGTGTCGACGCCGAGGTTCTCACGGGAGCGCTCGGTCCAGCCCCGGAACGCTTCTTCGGTGTAGTTCTCGCGCAGCTGGTCGACGCGCCGGCCCATCTTCGTCGCCACGGTGATGCCATGATCGGACCGCTCGGCGAGGAAGCCTCCGATGAGCTTCTCCGAGCGGCCGTCCCCGTACACATCTGCGGTGTCGAAGAGCGTCACGCCGGCGTCGGCGGATGCCGCGAGCACCGACAGCGCGTCATCCTCGTCGACCGCTCCCCAGTCGGCGCCGAGTTGCCACGTACCGAGGCCGATTGCTGAGACGAGACGGCCGGTTCTTCCGAGGGGGCGCTGCTGCATGCATCCACTCTGCCACCCGCCGCCGACGTCCGGGCCGGGAACCGCCCGCGAAGGCCCTAGGGTATGGCCATGCCCGTCACCTACCACCGCGCCACGGCGGCGGACGTCGCGCCCGAGACGCTCTACCGCATGCTGTGGCTTCGGCTTCGTGTGTTCGTTGTCGAGCAGCGCGCGGCGTACCCGGAACTCGACGGCCGCGATATCGAATCTGGCGCCGAGCTCATGTGGGCGAGCGACGGTGACGAGGTGCTGTCGACCCTGCGGATCCTGCGCGACCCGGCGCAGATGCGCATCGGACGTGTGGCAACTGACGCCGCAGCCCGCGGGCGCGGCATCGCGGCAGAGCTCATGCGTCTCGCCGTCGCTCGATGCGAGGAGCGGGAACCCGGGTTGCCGATCGTGCTCGACGCACAATCCCAGCTCGCAGACTGGTACGCGCGTTTCGGGTTCGAGGTGTCGGGCCCGGCGTTCTCGGAGGACGACATCCCGCACGTCCCGATGCGCCGCCCGGCGCTCGGCGACTGATCCCCGCCGCGCCCCGCCGCGCCCCCGCGAAAAAGCCCAATCCCGCCGATCCAGCCCGCGCTGCCGGCTCGTTCGGCGCACGGCGGAAACGGATACGTGGTCGAAGCGTGTCCCGCGGTCGGATGGATCAACCACGTCACCGTGACCGTGCACGGCGACTCCGCGTCGGTCACTTCAGTCGAGATCTGTGACGGTGAGACCTGTGTCAGGGGCCCTGGCGACACCGCGGGCGACCTGGCCGACCTCTGGTACTACGTCGACCGGGACGGCAGCACCCGGAACTTTGACCTCGGGATGTCGACCCCAGAATCCGTCACCGTTCGCGCATTCGGAGCCGACGACGCGCTCCTGAACGAGTCCACGGTCGCGCCGGAGTGGGTGCGCGTCGGCGGCTCCGAGCAGTGTGGCGGTCCCCACGAGGGAACTATCGACGTCACGATCTGACGGTCTGCGGCTCAACCAGCCAGGCGCTCGCGCAGAAAGTCGACCAGCAGCTCGTTCGCGCGATAGGTCGGGTGGCCGGGGACCTCGGCCGAGGCATCCGTCAGTACGGAGTGCGCGTTCGCGGGGATACCGTCGGGATTGCCCGGCGACGAGTCGATCTCGAAGGCGCGCCAGCCCTCGCCGAGCAGACGCTCGAAGGCGGCGAAGCGCTCCGGCGGCACGCTGCGGTCCTGCGTGAATCGAAGCCCGAGGGCACACAGGCCGTCGGAGGCGCGGCGGGTGACTGCCGCCTCCTCGATGAGGCTCAGCCCGGTGGCGGCCCGGCCTGCTCCGATGGGAGGCGGCATCGCCGGCTGCGAAAGCACCGGGGCCAGCACGCTCTCGTCGGCGGCAGCGGCAAGCGCGAAGCCGCCCGAGAAGCACATGCCGATCACACCCACGCCGGGTCCGCCGCATTCCGCGTGCAACTGACGGGCCAGTGCCCGCAGATAGCGCGCGATCGGCCGGTCGGCGCGGCGGGCGAAGGCCGCGAACTCCCGCGAGACGCACATACGAAGCGCCGAGCCCGCGATGTACCCGCCGCTGATGGGACGCTCAGGCGTACCGATCACCGACGGCATCGCAACCCGAAAGCCCGCAGCAACCAGGCGCTCGCCCAGGGCGATCACCTCGGGGGTGGCTCCGGGCAGCTCGGGCACCAGGATGACTCCCGGCCCCTCGCCCCGGTAGTAGACGTCGTGGCGCACCCCCTCGTGCTCGAAGGGGATCATCCGCCACCGCGCGAGAAGCTCGCTCACGCGCTTAGTCAATCACCCACCGGCACCGGGCGGCCGCAACCGCGCATGAGCCGGTGGCGGCCGGCGGTCGCAACGGCGCATCCTTTCGCCGACACGCCGCGCCCCGGCATCCATCACCCGGCAAGTCGCACCCCCCATGCGCCGTTGCGACAAGGCGCCAGCCGGATGACGGATGACGGATGACGGATGTCAGTCCGCGGCGAAGAACTCCAGGCCGGCGGCGCGGAAGTCGCGGGAACCGGGGGTGTTGAAGTGGTGGCGGCCGGGGATCTCGACGAACGTGCCGTTCGGGGTCGCATCGGCAAGTCGCCGGGATCGCGGAAGAATCGCGTCCTCGCTGCCGGTGGCGAAGAGCACCGGCTGCTGGGGAGGCCGGGCAGGATCGGGATCGCCTGCCTCACCGAACCGCATGCCCTCGGCGAGCGCGACGAGTGCCGACAGATCGTTGCCCGCCACCCGTTCAGCCAGCGTCACGTAGTTGTTGGTGACCCTGTCGGTGACCGGCGCACCGTCGGCGACATACGCCTTCGCCTGGTCGAGCTGGAGCCGGGCCAGTGGCGTGCCGTCGGGGATGCCACCGAGCACCGCGCGGGTCACCAGCTGCGGGCGGTCGACGGCAAGCTGCCATCCGACACGCGCACCGAGGGAGTATCCGAGATACCGTGCGGAGTCGATCAGGTAGGTATCAAGTACTGTCGCGAGATCGTCGATGAACGCCCGCATCTCATAGGCACGACGGTCGTGCGGCTTGTCGCTCGCGCCGTGCCCCCGCTGATCGACACCGAGAACGCGGAAGCCAGCTCGGGTGAGGTCGCGGACCCAGCCGGTGTTCACCCAGTTGTCGCGGCAGCTCGACGAGAATCCGTGGACGGCAAGGACTGTCTCGGCGTCCGGGTCTCCCCACGAGTAGGTGGCGATGCGGTACCCCTCGCCCACCATCACGTACTGCGGGTCGGGCATCTCGGTCAGGGGGCGCGGTGCGGCATCCATGGCCCCATTCTTCCGCCGCCCGGGCACGGTGCGGGGCGGATGCCGAAAGTCACGGCGCGTTCAGTGCGTGTGCTGCCCGCTGAATCGCCGCGAGCGCTGCTCCGACCGACGGCACTGACCGGGCACTTCGCCGGGTGATCGCCGAGACCCGGCGCGGGGCGTGGTCGGCGAGGGGGTGGACCGTCACGTCCGGGTTCCGGCTCGCCCGCACGGCAAGGGAGGGAAGAACTGCCACTGCCATGCGCGTCGCGACCAGCGCCTGGACGACGACGTAGTCATCGGTGCTGTGACGGATGTCGGGAGTGAACCCTGCGGCCGAGGTCGAGGTCAGCAGGTGACGGCGGCAGCTGATGCATCCGGTAACCCACTGCTCGTCGGCAAGATCGTCGAGACGGATCTCTGCTCGGGCCGTCAGCGGATGCCCGGGGGGAAGGATGATCTGCAGCGGATCGACGGCCAGCGGCGTGCGGTCAGCGTCAACCGGCACCGACACGTGCCCATCGTCGTACTCGAACACGATCGCGATGTCGCACGCGCCTTCCTCGAGCGCGCGAAGAGCCTCCGGTGGTTCGAGCTGTTCCAGCCGCAGGTCGATCCCCGGGAATCTCTCGGCCAGGTCGCTCACGGCACGCGCCGCGATCGTCGCGCTGGCCGAGGGGAAGGATGCGATCCGCACGCGGCCCGCACGCAGGTGCGCGTGGTCGGCGAGCTCGTGTTCGGCATCCTGCAGAGCCGCAGCGAGCGCGTCGGCGTGGCGCAGCAGGGCACGTCCGGCATCCGTCACCACGACCCCGCGTCCCTCGCGCGCGAGAAGTGGAACGCCGGCAGCAGCCTCGAGGCGACGGACGTGCTGGCTCACGGCAGGCTGGGTCCAGCCGAGCACCTGCGCGGCGCCGGTGAGCGACCCGGTGCGTCCGACCTCACGGAAGATCAGGATGCTCCGGGGGTCGAGGGCCGGCAGCGCCCGCGGTGCTTCGAGGTCAGCGTGCGTTTCGTGCGGCTCCATCGAATCCCTATTCATTAGCACTGCTTTGGTTTTGCCATACAAGTATGCCGTTGTGCTGAGGTATCACCCAGTGGTCTCGTTGGAACATGAGAACGATCGGGCTGCTGGGCGGCATGAGCTGGGAATCCACGGCGGAGTACTACCGCATCGCGAACCAGACTGTGCGCGACCGGATGGGCGGGCTGCACTCAGCGAAGATCCTGCTGGACTCCGTCGACTTTGCCGAGATCGGCCGGATGCAGCGCGAGGACCGGTGGGACGATGCTGCCGACCTGCTCGCGACCCACGCCCGTGGTTTGCAGGATGCCGGCGCCGACATGGTGCTCATCTGCACCAACACGATGCACAAGGTCGCGCCCGAGGTCTCCGCGGCGATCGACGTTCCGCTGCTGCACATCGCGGATGCCGCGGCAGCTGCCGTCCAGGCGGCTGGATTGTCGCAGGTCGGGCTCCTCGGGACCGCGTTCACGATGGAGCAGTCCTTCTATCGGGAGCGCCTCGCCGAGCATGGCCTGGATGTCGTGATCCCGGGGGATAAGGACCGCGAGCTCGTGCACCGCGTGATCTTCGACGAGCTCGCGATGGGCATCGTCAGTGATGGGTCGCGCGCCACGTACCGGCGGATCATCGAGGATCTGGTCGCCGAGGGCGCGGAGGGAATCATCCTGGGCTGCACCGAGATCGAACTGCTCGTGACAGGGGAGGATTGCCCGGTACCGGTCTTTCCGACGGCCCGCCTGCACATCGAGGCGGCTGTCGAAGCAGCCTTCGTGTGAGCCGGGGCCCGGGAGTGCGGCGCGTCAGTCGGTGAGCTGCTGAATGCGGATGAGGTTGCCGGCGGGGTCGCGCACCGCGCAGTCCCGCACGCCGTAGTCCTGATCGATCGGCTCCTGCACGATCTCGGCGCCGGCAGCCTCGAGTGCCGCAAAGGTTGCGTCGAGGTCGCGGGCTGCGAGGTTGATCCCAAAGTACGAGCCCTTCGTGATCAGCTCGAGCAGCGTCGTGCGCTCCTGGTCGGTCAGTCCCGGGGTGGCGGCCGGCGGATGCAGCACGATCGCGGTGTCGGGCTGGCCGGCCGGGCCCACTGTGATCCAGCGCATGTCCTCGTACCCGACATCCAGCCGCACCTCATATCCGAGAACGTCCCGATAGAAGACGAGCGACTCCTCGGGGTCGAGGTGGGGAAGAAAGCTCGAGTGGATCGTGGTCTGCATACCGCTCACGGTAGTCGCCGCTTCCGGTCTGCGCTTCTCGATTCCTGATCAACCCGTCTCCTCACGACCCCCTGTTGCGTGTCGGCGACCTGCCCTAACCTTCGGGCATGAACCGTGACGACCTCGAGCAGTGGCTGCTGGATTCCGACCCGACACTACGGTGGCAGGTTCAGCGCGATCTGATCGGAGCGCCCGAAGATGTGTGGCAGGCGACGCGGGCGAGCATGGCACACGAGGGCAATGCTGCGCGGCTGCTCGCGGTGCAGGATGCCGATGGCCAGTGGGCGGGAGGCGCCTACTTTCCGGCCGGGTATCGGGGCGAGGGACCCGGCCAGCCCTGGACCGCGACGACCTGGACCCTCACGACGCTTCGCGAGTGGGGACTGGATGCCGCGGCCCTGGCGGGCACGGCAGAGAAGCTGCGCGAGAACGCGCGGTGGGAGTATGACGACCTGCCGTACTGGGATGGCGAGACCGACGTCTGCATCAACGCAATGACCCTCGCCAACGGCGCCTGGCTCAGGGCCGACGTGTCACCGATCGTGGAGTTCTTCGCGACGAAAGCGCTTCCTGACGGTGGGTGGAACTGCGAGTGGGTGGAAGGGTCGACGCGGTCGTCGTTCCACTCCACGATCAACGCGGTGCGCGGCATCCTGGCGTATGAAAAGCTCACGGGTGACGACACCCTGACGGCGGTCCGCCACCGCGGTGAGGAGTATCTGCTCGAGCGGCGCCTGCGCTACCGTCTGGCGACCGGCGAACCGGTGGGTTCATGGGCCGATCTGCTGATGTACCCGTACCGTCACCCGCACACCGCGCTGAAGGCGGTCGACTACTTCACCGAGGCGGCTGCGCACGATGGCGTACGCCCCGACTCCCGCATCGCCGAGGCCATCGAACGAGTGCGGGATGCCCGGCAGTCGGATGGGCGATGGCTGCAGGGCGAGAAGCTCGACGGCGCTGTCTGGTTCCCGCTGGATGTCGAACCGGGCGAACCATCGAAGTGGGTGACATTCCTCGCCCTGCGCGCGCTCGGGCGCTGGGATGCCGCGGTCAGCGGCGAATCGGCCGCGTGACCTGCTTCGCGACACAGGTACGAGTACGGACTCTCGCCGAAGGCCGCCTTGAACTTTCTGCTCAGGTACCCCGCCGACATGTGCGCGCCCCGCGCGAGTTCCTCGACATTCAGGGGCGCGGCGTACTCGCGATCGATGCGGTCACGCACGCGGCGCAGGAGCACGAAGTCGCGAAGCTCGTCGGGAGTCGGAGGCATGGTGTCCCGAGTCTCACACGATGTGGCGCGCACTGTCGACGCGGGTGCGGCAGGATCGAGGGCATGACCACGGCTCTCACCGCAGACGGCCTGCGCGTCGTCACGGACGACCACCTGGCGACGCTGTCGACCCTCGCGCCCTCGGGCCTCTTTCACGTCATCGCTGTCGGATTCACGTTGGCGGATGGCCTGGTGCGCATCATCACAATGGACGGCAGCCAAAAGGTGCGCAACATCGAGCGCGACAGTCGCCCAGATCGCCGGACCGCAGTGGCTGAGCGTCGCGGGGCATGCGACGGTGTCGCGGGATCCCGACGCAGTCGCGCGCGCGGTGGAACTCTACGCGGCGCGATACCGACAGCCACAGCCCAACCCACGTCGAGTCGCGATCGAGCTGCAGCCCGAGAAGATCATGGGTTCTGCGGGACTCGTCGCCCCGTAGCACTGAGCCCGGAGAACAGTTATGGCACACGCTCCCCACCACGATGTGGTCGTGATCGGTGCCGGGCTGGCAGGACTTCGGGCGGCGATCACGCTCGGACACGCCGGACGCGACGTTCTCGTTCTGGAAGCTGCCGACGCTGTCGGCGGACGGCAACGCACTGACGTCGTCGACGGCTTCCTCCTCGACCGCGGGTTCCAGGTGCTCAATCCCGCCTACCCCGCCGTGCGTCGGTGGATCGATGTTCAGGCTCTGCGCCTGAAGCCTTTCCCCGTCGGCGTACACGTTCGACGCGAGCACGGCGTCGAGGTGCTGGCCGACCCGCGCCGGCATCCGTCGATGCTCACTGCCGCGCTTCGCAGTGGTCTTCTCGCTCCGCGGGAGGCTGCCGGACTTGCGCGATGGGCCTTGCCGGCGCTCTTGGCCCCCCGGAGGGTGATCCGCCGGGCGACGGTCGGGCGCGATCTGCCGGTACGTGAAGCGTGGGATCGTGTTGGGCTGACCGGCCCGCTGCGGCGCGAGGTGCTCGAGCCGTTCCTCTCCGGTGTCATCGCTGACGGCAGCTTCGACACCTCCGACGCCTTCGTCCGACTGTTGATCCGCATGTTCGCGCTGGGGCGACCGGGATTGCCAGAACGTGGCATCCAGGCTCTTCCCGAACAGCTTGCCGCCTACGCGCGAACGCTCGGCGCTGAGATTGCGGTGCAGCGCCGGGTGACCGCACTCCGTGAGACTGCCACCGGCGTCGAGGTCGATGTCGCCGGGACAGCCCCGGTGATCGCAGGAGCGGTGATCGTCGCGGTCGGGCCGGATGCGGCATCCGCACTTACGTCGATTCCCGTGCCGCCGACTCGCGGCCTGCAGACGTGGTGGTTTGCGACGGATACCGCGCCCTCGGCATCCGGAATGATCGCCGTCGACGGCACGCGCGCCGGACCGGTCGTGAACACGGCGGTGATGTCGCACGCCGTGCCCTCGTATGCGCCGAAGGGCATGCACCTCGTTCAGGCGACGTGTCTGCTGCAGCGGGCGACGCGCGGGAGCGTCAACGAGGCGCCAACGGAGGTGCAGGTGCGGCGGCACGTCACTCAGATCTGGGGCGCGGATGCCACCGACTGGAGCCTGCTGCGACGCGATGACATCCCGCACGCGCTGCCCGCGCAGTCAGCACCG
>NZ_JASBSF010000270.1 GCF_030149085.1 Microbacterium sp.
CGTACGCGGTGCTTTCGGATCCCGAACAGCGCGAGGAGTACGACCAGATCCGCGCGATGGGCTCGGGTGCGCGCTTCACGGCGGGCGGTCAGGGCGCCGGCGGCTTCGAGGACGTCTTCAGCCGGTTCGGCCAGAGCCGCGGCGGCTACAGCTACCAGAGCGCCGACTTCGACGACATCTTCTCGATGTTCGGGCAGGGCGGTGGCAGCTCGTTCGGCTCCGGTCGGTTCGGGCAGGCATCCGGTGGATACCGCGGCTACGGTGGACCCACGCGTGGTGCCGATGTCACCGCGCGGACGACGATCGACTTCGTCACCGCGACCAAGGGCGAGACGATCACGTTGCAGTCCGAGGACGGGCAACCGTTCAAGGTGAAGATCCCAGCCGGCGTCGCCGACGGGCAGAAGATCCGGCTCCGCGGCCGCGGTCGACCCTCGCCGGATGGCGGGGAGAGCGGCGACATCGTCGTGCAGGTGACGGTGCGGCCGCATCCGGTGTTCACCCGCGACGGGCTGAACCTGCGGGTCGTCGTGCCGGTGACGTACACCGAGGCGGTCTTCGGCGCGACGATCGAGGTCCCCACCCTCGGCGGCGACCCCGTCAAGCTGCGCGTGGCCCCCGGCACGCCGTCGGGGCGCGTTCTGCGGGTCAAGGGCCGCGGCGTGCAGGCGCAGAAGGGCACCGGAGACCTCCTCGCCGAGGTGCAGATCGCGGTGCCGACACACGTCGACGGTGCCGCGCGGGAAGCGCTCGAAAAGTACCGCGAGGCCGAGCCCAAAGAGAACCCGCGCGCCGAACTGCTCGCCCGCGCAGCAAGCTGACACGCCATCGAGGACATCCGGATGCACGAAGACGAGATCGACGACGAGGCCCCGATCCTGGCGATCGCGGCAGCGGCCGAGCTCGCCGGCATGCATCCGCAGACCCTGCGCCAGTACGACCGGCTCGGCCTGGTTGTACCGGGGCGCACGCAGGGCGGGTCGCGGCGGTATTCCATTCGCCATGTCGAGCAGCTGCGCGAGATCGCCCGGCTGTCGAGTGAGGGGATGAGCCTGCCGGCGATCGCGCGAATCCTCGAGCTCGAGAACCGGGTGCGCGAGCTCCACACGCGCGTGCGCGACCTCGAGGCCCGCGTCGAAGCGGAACTCGCCAGTAGGCCCGGCGCGCGGGTGTTCGCGGCAGGATCGAGCGGATCGGTCATCACCCTTCGCCACGGCCGCCGCGTCCGCCGCGCCACTGAGATCGTGTTGTGGCGCCCGCGTCACGCGCTGCCGCCGGCATCCGACACCCCGGACGATGGCGACTGACTTCCGGCGCGGATGCCGACGCACGCTTCGCGCTCGGGACCGAACGCAGGATGAACGGCTGAGTCTCCCGCGTTGACGCGCCGCCACCACCCTCCCATCCTGCAATCGGGCCGTGCGCTACTCTCATGCCGTGACAGCGACACCACCGAGCGAAGTCCCCGCACCGCAGGCTGAGACGCGCCGCGCGCACCGCATCGTCGCGGCCGAGGGCTCGGGCCCCGACCAGGAGCGGACTCTCGAGTCGCTCAGTCTTGGCGTCGGAGCCGTTGCGTTCGCCCTTGTCGCGCTGGTCGCGCTGGTCGCGTTCCGGTTTGAGAGCGCGCCGATATCCGGCCCCGGCTCGGTGGGCCAGTTCTCCGCGATCGCCTCCGCGGTTGCGGGCATCCTCGCGTTCATCGCGGGCAGGTACGTCCTCTACCAGCGCCAGTCCGGCGCTCGCCGCCTCGGGGTGCTCGACTACCTGGATGCCGCAGCTCTTGCCTTTGCCCACGGGATCATCGCCCTGCTGTCGTGGACGCTGCTCGCGGTGATCCTCGAGGACGCGTTCATCGGCGCGGAAGTGTACGCGCTGCCGCTGCTTGCCCTCTCGGGTGCCGCAGCATCCGTGACCGCGTACCTGGTCTTCTACTCGGCCACGCACATGGACCTGTCGCTGCTCGCGCTGATTCTCGCGGTCTTCCTGGTCGAAGGGGTGCTGGCGGCGATGCTGACGGCCAGCGATCCGTACTGGTGGAAAGACAATCTCTCCGCGCTCGGGATGACGAACGACCTGTCAGCGATGACGTTCAACCTGACGCTCATCGTCGCAGGCTTCATCGTCACGACCCTTGCGAGGTACACGACCCGAGGCATCCCGAGCTCGCATGCGAACGGCATCCGGTGGGTGCGGCTGTGCCTCATCCTGGTCGGGATCTTCCTCGCCTTCGTCGGGGTCTTTCCGGTCGATCGGTACTTCGCGATTCACACCGGCTTCGCCTCGGGGATGGCCGTCGTGTTCGCCATCCTCGTGATCCGACTCCCCGCCTGGATTCCCGGAATCCCGCGACCCTTCGTCGCGCTCGGCTGGCTGTTCATCGCCGTTATCGCAGTGTTCGCCGTGTTTTTCGCGGTCGACTACTACACCTGGACTGCCGTCGAACTGGTCGCGGGCATTCTCGTCTTCACGTGGATCATCCTCTTCATCCGAAACGCCGCTGCCCTCGAGACTGACATCAACGCGGCGTGACAGGTATCACCGCGCGGCGGTAGACACTCGATCCGCCGGGTGATCCTCGATGATCATCTCCGGCGCCCGCGCCACGACCAGCCACGTCGGCAGGATCGCCACGCACATGATCGCGAGGATGCCGATGTCGCCGACCATGGCGACGGCGACGAACAGCGCGATCCAGCCGTCGCGGGCGATCGCGAGCGTGAACCCGAGCACGCCGCTGGCGATCGCGAG
>NZ_JASBSF010000292.1 GCF_030149085.1 Microbacterium sp.
CTGCTCGGGTGTCGTGACGAGTCCCTCACCGAGTCCCGTGCGTTCCAATACGAGCTCAAGGGTGTCCATGTTGCGAGGAACGAACTTGACGAGCCCACCTCCCTCAAGGGTGACGGGTGCGTAGCCGCGTCGAGGCACCGCCACCGTGGCGACGCCGATAGCCCGTGGGATGGCAACCCAGTGGCGCGCGGCGCTGACCCCCATGAGGGCGACTTCTCGCGCGCCGAATCGCGCCGTCGCAAGCGCGAGAGCGGCCGCCTCCAACGGCGGCTTCCATGTCCGACCATCGCGGCCATCAGGAACCGCCGTGTAGACCCCATGAGCTAGCCGCACCAGCGCGCCCTGCTCGACCAGACGGTCCGTTGTCCGCCAGGTGTTCCGTGCCAGCTCGGGGACCTCCTTCAGGCGCAGGGTGCGAAGCGGTGCCCGCGCGACAGCGCGCACGATGTCAACGTCCGCGGCCATACTTCCTCCTTTTCTCATTGGAAGTATACGCCGAGCGTCTATTTACGATGAGTAAATTGGTGGCGCACTCAGCGGCATGCGGAGTATCCTCGCGCCGGGCGTTAGATGGGCGTCCTTACGCCCCGCCGGTGTAGACGAACGCGACCCGGGCGGAGCCGTCGCCTCGAAGGTGCCAGCGGTTCCGCAGCGCCCCCGGATGGGCGACGGCATCCCCGGCGCCGAGTTCCCAGATCCCGAGGCCTTCGATCTCGAGGGCGATGGCGCCTTCGATGACGTAGTGGATGACTTCGCCATCCGTCTCGAACCAGTCCCCGACCTGCTCGCCGGGGCGGATGACGTACTCCTGCAGCGAGGTCTCACCGGCATGGATGACGCGGGTATGGGCGGTGTCGGATGCCTCAGAGACCGGCACCCACGTGGCATCCGCCGCCCTGGAGACATGGACAACCGCGGGGTCGGGGTCGGCCGGGAGGAGCGCGGAGGGGGAGATATCGAGGGCGTTCGCGATGCGGTACAGGGTCAGCAGCGAGGGCATCGTCTGGCCCGACTCGATCTGGCTCAGAAACGGCTGGCTGATCTCGGCAGCCGACGCGAGCGCCCGCATCGACAGCTTCTTCTCGGTGCGCGCCTGCCGCACCTGCCGCCCGATTCCGACGCCGATCTGTGCTTCGTCGGATGCCGCACTCGGCCCCTCGGCGCTGGTGCGGGCGGGAGTGGACACCGCTCCAGGATACGGCGCTGCCCACAGCCGACCGGCGCGGCTAGTCGGAGACGAGGGAGCCCACGAGGTGGGCAATGCCATAGTCGTAGGCGTCGTTGAGATCACCGCCGAGGCGGAAGGCCCCGGCGAGCTCCATCGTGACGAACCCGGTGGCCCACGCCGTCAGCAGCCGCGCCGCGTCGAGCGCGTGCTCCGGCCCGACGGCGGCCGTGGTCGCGCGCAGGGCTGGCGCGCTGGTGGCGGCGAGCTTGTCGGCATCCACCCCCGCGGTGAACAACAACCGGAACGCCTCGGGTCGCTCGTGCGCGAAGCGGCGAAAGACGAGCAGCAGCTCTTCGATCCCGGATGCCGCATCCAGGCGCCCCGTAAGGTCGTCAGCCGCGGCGCCGCCGACGAGCCCCAAGAGTGTTTCGCGGTCGCGCACGCGCTTGTACAGCGAGGGAGCTTTCACCCCGACATCCGCCGCTACCGCCTGCATCGTGACCGCCGCGACCCCGCCCGTTTCGAGCAGGCGCGCTGCTGCGCTGACGATCTCGTCGAGCGATGTTCTCTTTGGTGTGGGCATCGGACCTCCATGGCTACGAACATAAGCTATCATGGCTAACGTTCGTAGCCATCCTTCTGAAAGGCCAGTCATGAGACTCGCACCATCGCTGCACCGCATCGGCAACGACATCGTCGCCGCTTACCTGATCGTCACGCCCGAGGGCATCACGCTCATCGACGCAGGACTGCCCGGCATGTACGCCGACCTCACCCGCGAGCTGGATGCCATCGGTCGCTCCGTCGACGACATCCGCGGCATCGTGCTCACCCACGGCGACAGCGACCACGTCGGGTTCGCCGAGCGCCTCCGCGCCGAGCGAGGCATCCCGGTCTTCGTGCACGCCGCCGACGCCGATCGCGCTCGCGGCGGTGACAAGCCCAAGACCCCGATGGGCCCGACCCGGATCGGCCCCCTGCTGCAGTTCGCCGCCTACGGCATGCGCAAGGGCATGCGGCCGCGCTGGCTCACCGAGGTGCGCGAGGTCAGCGACGGCGACACGCTCGATCTTCCCGGCGCGCCCCGCGTGATGTCGATGCCAGGCCACTCGCCCGGCAGCATCGCGATCTTCTCGCCCGAGGTCCGGGCCGTCTTCGTGGGAGACGCGCTCACGACCCGCCACGTGCTGACCGGTCGCACCGGCCCCGGCCCGGCTCCGTTCACGGATGACCCCGCCGAGGCGCTCGCGTCACTCGGCCGCATCGCCGACCTGGATGCCGACTGGGTACTGCCCGGACACGGCCCGGCCTTCCACGGGTCACCGTCGGCCGCCGTCGAGGCCGTGCGCGCGGCGACCCAGGCGTAGCTCACCTCGCTTGCGTCGGATGCAGACGGTTCCGTCGGGTCGCTGGGCCTGAGGCATCCGACCGAGGACGATCCCTCCGACGAAACCAGACCGGATCGCCGCCGGGCCTACTCGCCGCGGGCGTTGTATACGACGCTGTCGCTGGCGCCGTAGGTGCGGTAGACCTCCAGGGCTTCGTCGCGGCCGACATCCTGTGTTACCCGGATGCCGCGAGCCTCGAACTGCTCGGCCCAGTCGCTCACCATCGGACCCTCGTCGAATCCCGACAGCTCTTCGAGCTCGGGACCGGATCCGGCCACGACCAGAGACCGCACACCACTCCACATCGTCGCGCCGTAGCACTGCACGCACGGGCGCCAGTTGACAACGAGCGACAGGTTCGCGCCGTCAGCGCCGAGGTCCCAGCGGCCCAGGCGCTGCTGCGCGAGCCCGAGGGCCATGACCTCGGCGTGCCCCGATGACTTGCCGGTCGACAGCACGACGTTCACTCCCGCCGAGACGAGTTCGCCCGTGGTGTCATCCACGACGATCGCGGCGAACGGACCCCCGTTGCCCTCGCGCCAGTTGCGGTCGGCGAGGCGGTTCACGAGCGCCATGCGCTCTTCGAGCGTGGGCAGCACCGTAGGCAGCGTGTCTGCCTCGTCGACGAGCCACGCGGGCAGGGTCATGGTGAAGGATGTCGCGATCGGCATGGGTTACTCCGCTGGTTCAGGATGCTGCGCCAGGCGCCACACGCGCTGGCGGGTGAAGGGCTGGTGGAAGGGCCGGCGCCCGAGAGCCCGGGCGATGGCGTTGCCGATCGCGGGGGCGACGGGGTTGTAGGGCGACTCGCTCATCGACTTCGCTCCGAACGGACCGACAGTGTCGGACGTGTCGGCGAGGTACACCTCGGTCTCGGGAACATCGGCGAACTGCGGCACGCGATACACGCGGAACGCGGGGTTCAGCACCGCACCGTCTTCGACGAGCACCTCTTCGTACAGCGCGCTGCCGACGGCCTGGGCGACGCCACCCTCGATCTGTCCGCGCAGCTGGGCCGGGTTCATCACGGTTCCGGCATCCGCCGACTGCACCGACTGCAGAATCCGCACAACTCCGGTCTCGGGCTCGACCGCGACCCTTACCGCGTGAACGTTGAACGACACCGAGCGCAGGTGCCCCTCCTCGTCACCGGTCGCGAACAGGCCGTTCTCGTCGCGCTCCTCGGCCGAAGCCGCGGCGACGAGGTCGTGGAACGACACAACGCCCGCAGGGGTCGCGACCCCGGCATCCGTCAACAGCCCGGCATCTGCATCCGTGCCGGTCTGCGCGGCGGCGAGCTCGAGCATCCGTGTCCGCAGCGCCTGGCACGCGGCGGCGAGAGCCTTGCCCGCCACGGTGATCCCGGTCGAGGCGAACGCTCCGGTGTCGTGCGCGACGGCATCAGTGTCGGCGGTCCACAGCCGCAGCCGGTCGAACGGTGCCTCCAGCACGGATGCCGCGATCTGCCGCAGCACGGTGGTGGTGCCGTTGCCGAACTCGGCGGTGCCGGCGCGCACGATGAACGTACCGTCCGGGCGCAGCGCCACTCGGGAGCG
Source organism: Microbacterium sp. (assembly GCF_030149085.1). Classification (GTDB taxonomy): domain Bacteria; phylum Actinomycetota; class Actinomycetes; order Actinomycetales; family Microbacteriaceae; genus Microbacterium. Next base: position 4,113 of record NZ_JASBSF010000292.1, read on the forward strand.
CGAGACATGCCCGTTCGGGGCGATCGTCGCGATCATCGCAACAGCCATCCCCTCGCCGACCGCCCACCCGGCCGGTGCCGCCACCCCGTTGCCGCGGCGCAGAGCATCCTGCGCGAGGTCCAGGCACTGGTCGAGGCCGTAGCTGCCGATGATGAGGTCGCGCTCGTACGGGTCCTCATCCGGATGCAGCGGGTCGTCGGCCCGCACGATATTGCGCCGCCGCAGCTCGAACGGATCGAGGTCAAGCTTCTGCGCGAGCATGTCCATGGCGGATTCCACGCCGAGCATGACCTGCCCGAGCCCGTACCCACGGAACGCTCCCGAGGGCACGTTGTTCGTATACACGGCCTCGGCGTCGATGTGGCGCACCGGCGTCCGATACACGGTCGTCGACTCGGCAACCCCATGGAACATCACGCCGATCGCGTGGTTGCCGTACGCACCGGTGTCGCTGAGCACGTCGAGCTTCATCGCGGTGAGCGTGCCGTCGGCATCCGCCCCGAGAGTCACCGAGACGCGCATCGGATGCCGCAGCGACGCGCGCGTGAACTGCTCGGTGCGGCTGAACTCGTACGTCACGGGTCGGCCGGTGCGCAGCACCGCGAGGGCGACGAGGTCCTCGGTGAAGATCTCCTGCTTGCCGCCGAAGCCGCCGCCCACCCGCGCCGCGAACACACGGACCTGCTCGCGCGGCAGGTCGAACACGTGCGCGAGTTCGTCGCGGGTGAGGAACGGCACCTGCGTGCTCGAACGGATGACGAGCCTGCCGTCATCGTCGAGCCAGCCGACTGCGCCGTGGGTCTCGAGCTGCGCGTGCGTGACGCGCGAGGTCTGCCACGTGCCCGTCACGGTCACGGGGCTCGCCGCCAGCGCCGCGTCGATGTCACCCCCGTGGCCTTCGTGCAGCTGCGCGACGACGTTGCGGGAGGCATCCGCGACCCGGTCTTCGGGAGTGCGGCCCGGATGCAGTACCGGCGCTCCCGGCGTGCGGGCTTCTTCGGGGTCGAAGACGGCGGGAAGGATGTCGTACTCGACCTGCACGAGCCGGGCTGCCGCGTCCGCGGCGGCGGCGGTCTCGGCGACGACCGCCGCGACGCGCTGTCCGATGAAGCGGACGGTGTCGTCGAGCACCCGGGTGTCGTCGGGGTCGTCGGTTCGGTGCTCGTGGCGGCCGGTCGAGAACCGCGTCGCGGGAGCGTCCTCGTGCGTGAAGACCGCAACAACCCCCGGGACGGCGAGGGCGGCATCCGTGTTGATCGAGAGGATGCGGGCATGCGCGTGCGGCGAGCCGACCACGCGCAGCACGAGCGAACCGGCAACGGGCTCATCGAGCGTGTATGGCTCGCGACCCTGCACGATACGGCGCGCGGGCTCGGGAATTACTGACGCCCCAATGCCGCCGGAAGCGACAGACGCCGAACCCGTCTCGCGCACCGGCCCCATCACCGCGGCAGTGATCGCCTGGCGGATCGGACGGTAGCCCGTGCAGCGGCAGAGGCTCCCCTTCATGCGGCGGTCGAGTTCGGGCAGGTCGGCTTCGGTGAGGGTGGATGCCGTGACCGCCATCCCCGGGGTGCAGAACCCGCACTGGAAACCGAAGTGTTCGACCAGCTGCTCCTGCACCGGATGCAGCTCGTCGCCCGGCGCGAGGCCGCCCGCTGTCGTGACGACAGCGCCATCCATGCGCTGGGCGGGAACAATGCAGGAGTGGACGGGCTCGCCATCCACGATCACGGCGCACGCCCCGCAGTCGCCGGCGTCGCAGCCCTTCTTGACCTCGGTGTGTCCATGCTCGCGCAGGAATGTGCGCAGGCACTGACCCGGAGCGGGGTCGCCCTCGAGGTCGGTGCCATCGACCGTGAGCCTCATGCGGTCACCTCCGAGCCGTCCGCTTCCGCCACGTCAGCGAGCACCCGCTCGGCGAGCACGGCGGTGACCGCGCGCCGCCAGTCCGCTTCGCCGAGAGCATCGGTGAAGAAGTCGGTCGGGCTCGTCACATCCGCCCGAAGCTGCTCCGCCTCGGGAACTCCGGGGTACCGGAAGACGTGCGGGGTGAGGGTGGATGCCGTCACCGCCACGACGGTCGAGCCGTCCTCGTTGCGCCGGCCGCTCACCACTATGCCCGATCGACCGAGTTCAGCTAGGGCCATCTTGTGCAGGCTCACGCGGGACCGCATCGCGGCCGCGGGAACGTCGAGCGCGCGCAGCACCTCGCCGAGCTGCAGCGTGTTCTTCGCCTGACCGATGATGAACTCCGCGACCGGCTCTCGACGTTCGCCGCCGTCCGGCGTCCAGATCACCGCTTCCCCGTCGAGCGCCGCGAGAAGTGACACCATCGCCGCCGCCGTGAACGACTGGCAGACGTTCCCGCCCACCGTTGCGGTGTTCCATACCTTGAACGACATGAGCAGCGCGTGCGCGGCATCCGGGATCGCTCCCGCGGCGTGCCAACCGACCGGAACCGGGGTATCGAGTTCTCCCCGCGACCACGCGACGAGACGTGCGATGGTGCAGGTTGCAGCAACGCGGAGCCCGGCATCCGTGATCTCGACCTCGGGCCAGCCGATGCGCGTGATGTCGACGAAGCCGGTCACGTCGGGCTGCGGTTCGCTCATCAGCCACGTGCCGCCGGCGAGGATCTTCTCGCCGGGCGCGAGAGCGAGGTCGTCGCGGGTGCTCGCGAAGCGATAGGACGTGACGGTGGTGATGTCCATGCGCCCTTCCTCCGGCATCCGATGTTGACTCAGCGAACACTCCGAGTGAATCAGCCGAGGATTTCGCGAGTGTTTCGCCGCGGCACGTGCCAGGCTAAGCGAGTCGAGAGGAACCCGGATGCTCATCACCGGAATGGTCTTCGCCGCACTGGCGGCCCTGTTGCACGTCTACATCTTCTGGCTCGAGTCGCTCGCCTGGGGCGGAGCCCGCAGCCGCGCAACGTTCGGGGTGCGCAACGATGCCGAAGTCGAAATCACCCGCGCCTTCGCGTTCAACCAGGGCTTCTACAACCTGTTCCTGGCGATCGCCGCGATTCTCGGGATCGTCGTCGCAGCCATCGGCTCAGTGGCGGTCGGCGTGACCCTCATGCTCGTGGGGACCGGCTCGATGCTCGCCGCAGCCCTGGTGCTGTTCGTCACCTCTCCCGACAAGCGACGAGCCGCCGTGACGCAGGGCCTCTTCCCGCTGCTGGCTGTCGTGAGCCTGGTCATCGCCCTGCTGATCGGCTGAATGCGGGACTAAACCCCGACTCTCCCGACGTTGTGTTTCGGGTGCGTTCGTTCCGGGTGATCCTCGACGGGAGCCGCACCAGCCATCCGTACAAAGGAGAATCATGCGCGCACTCGTGCAGCACCAGTTCGGCGACCCGGCAGAGGTCCTCGCCGTCGAGGAGGTCGAGCTTCCCGAGCCCGGGCCCGGCCAGGTGCGGCTGAAGGTCGTTCTCAGCCCCATCCACAACCACGACATCTGGACCGTGCGCGGCACCTACGGCTACAAGCCCGAGCTTCCCGCGCGCGCCGGAACCGAGGCACTCAGCGTCGTCGACGCAGTCGGCGAGGGAGTCACCGGCGTCGAGGTCGGTCAGCGCGTCGTGACGGCATCCGTCTTCGGAGTCTGGTCCGAGTACGTCATCGCTCCCGCTGCAGCGCTCATTCCGGTGCCGGATGCCGTTGCCGACGAAGCCGCAGCACAGATCATCTCCATGCCGCTGAGCGCTGCGAGCCTGCTCGAATACCTCGACGTCAGCGAGGGCGACTGGATCGTGCAGAACGCAGCGAACGGCGCCGTCGGGCGCCTGGTCGCGCAGTTCGCCGCCTCCCGCGGAGTCCGCGTGCTCGGCCTCGTTCGCCGCGGCGCCGGCGTCGACGAACTCGCCGCTGTCGGCATCCACGATGTCGTCGCGACGGATGCCGACGGCTGGCGCGACCGCGTCGCCGAGATCACCGGCGGCGCCGCGATCCGTGCCGGCGTCGACTCGGTCGGTGGCGCCGCCGCTGGCGAGGTCGCCTCGCTGCTCGGTGAGGACGGCACCCTCGTGATCTTCGGCGCGATGGCATCGCCGACGATGAAGATCTCGTCGGGCGACGTCATCTTCCGGCAGCTGACCGTCCGCGGGTTCTGGGGCGGCAAAGTCAGTGCCGCGATGGAACCCGCGCACCGGGTCGAGCTCATCGGCGAGATCATCACCCTCGTCGCTCAGGGCAAGCTCGATCTGCCGGTGTCGCAGGTGTTCGGGCTCGAGCAGATCGCCGACGCGTCGCGCCTGAACTTCGAGCCCGGCCGCGTCGGCAAGGTCATGCTCCGCCCGTAAGCCCAGGCGCGAGACCGCCGTCAGAGCTCGAGCTCGACGGCGGTCTCGAGGGCTGCCTCGATCGAGCGCATCCAGCCCGCCTGCAGGTCGGCCTTCGTACCCGAATAGAGCGATGCGCCGTCGACGAGGTTGCTCGAGCAGGCACACACCATGCCGGCGCGAAGGCCCCGCAGGCGCGCGACGATGTAGAGGGCCGATGCCTCCATCTCGACGTTGAGGATCCCCATCGTGTTCAGCTGCGCGATCCACTCCGGGGTCTCGGCGTAGAACGCGTCGTCGCTCACGCTGATCCCGCGGAACGAGTTCGTACCCGCAGCCCCAGCGATCCGCTCCGCGTGACGGGCCAGTGCGGTGGTGAGCTCCAGGTCGGGCACCGCGGGGAAGCCCTTCGGAAGGTAGGCATCGGTCGTTCCGTCATTGCGGAAGCTGCCCTCGCTCACGAGCAGGTCGCCGGGCGCGATCCCCGGCTGCAGGCCCGCCGAGCTGCCGACACGGATGAAGGACGTGACGCCCACGCGCGCGAGCTCTTCGACGGCGATCGCGGTGGAGGGGCATCCCATGCCCGTCGAGGTCGCCGTAATGTGGCGGCCCTTGTACCAGCCGGTCATCGTGCGGTGCTCGCGGTTGTGCGCTACCTCTTTCACGTCGGTGAGGAACTCGGCGACGAGCGGCACCCGGAACGGATCGCCGGGCAGCAGAGCAACGCTGGAGACCTCGCCGGGCGCAATGGCGATGTGATACTGGCGGGCGTCGAGCCCTGCAGCTGACTTGTCGACGACGGACATGGGTACCTCCTGGGTTCTGAGACGATTCGGGTCGTCGCAGTCCCCGCCCTGGCGCCGGAGCCATGGTTGATAGGACGTGCTCTGCCGCGACGCTAACACCGCGCTGTTTCGCGGCTGTTTCCCGGGCGCGACCAGACCCCGATACGCTCGCCCGCATGACGGCGTGCGGAATCGTGTTGGCTGCCGGGGCGGGGCGTCGATACGGACAGCCGAAAGTCTTCGCGCGCGCCGCGGACGGGGTGCTGTGGCTTGAGCAGGTCGTCGTCGCGCTCCGCGAGGGCGGATGCAGTGAGGTGCTCGTCGTCATCGGTGCCGAAGCAGAGCGCGCGGTCTCGATCGTTTCGACGCTCGGCGCGGTGAGCGCGGTGGTCGCCGCCGACTGGGAACTCGGGCTGTCGGCGTCAGTTCGCGCGGGACTCGCGGGTGCCGCGAACACGGATGCCGACTCCGCCGTCATCGCACCCGTCGACGTGCCTGGCATGCCGGCATCCGTCGTGGCGCGCGTGCTTCGGGCAGGTGCTGGAGGGGAGGGGCTTGCCCGCGCGATCTATGACGAGCGGCCCGGGCACCCGGTCGCGATCGGGCGGGATCACTGGGAGCTGGTGGCAGCATCCGTTCACGGCGACTCGGGCGCGAACCGGTACCTCGCGACCCACGCCGCGGTTGTCGTCGAGTGCGCCGACCTCTGGGATGGCTTCGACATCGACACTCGCTAGCCGGGCTTGCGTGCCGAACCCAGGACAGGGAGTCGGGGGTCTGGGGTCGGCGAAAGGGAGCTTTGCTCCTGCAATCGTGCCAGGTTCGGCGGGCGCGCCCCGACGTGGCTGTGGCCTCAGGTGCGGAGAACGACGTTGATCGGCTCTTCGCCGCGCTGCATCCGTTCGGCCTGCGTGCGAACCAGATTCGCGATCCGGGGTCGCATCGCGGTGGACGCGCCCCCGACGTGGGGAGTGAGTAGCAGTCCGGGCGCCGACCACAGCGCGTGACCCTCCGGCACCGGCTCCGGGTCGACGACGTCGAGCGCCGCACGGATCCGGCCCGCGTGCAGATGGCGAAGCAGGGCCTCGGTGTCGACAAGGCTCCCGCGCCCGACGTTGACCAGAAGGGCGTCATCCGGGAGAGCCGCGAGGAAGGCGTTGTCGACGAGTTTCGCCGTCTCTTCCCCACCCGGCAGAGCAAGGATGACGATCTCTGTCTGGGGGAGCAGACCCGACAGCTCGTCGAGTGCGTGGACCACGATCCCGTCCTCAACCCGCGTCCGGGTGGCGACAGCCTCGACGTGGGCTTCGAAGCCGCGCAGTCGCGCCGCGATCGCCGTGCCGACGCCGCCGAATCCGACGATGAGCACCCGGCGGTCGGCGAGGCTCGGGGGGAACGCATCGCCCTCGCGCGCCCCCGCCCAGCGGCCCTCGCTCTGGGCCGCAACGAGGCGCGGGATCTGGCGCTGCGCCGCGAGCGTCAACGTGAGAGCGAGTTCGGCCGTCGAGTCCTCATGAACCGTCGCCGCGTTCGCGTAGACGATCCCCGGCGGCAGGTGGCGGGCGGCAGCCTCATACCCGATGGACTGGCTCTGCACCAGCCGAACATCGACGCCCTCGAGACGAGCGAGCACCCGCGGGCTGCGAATGTACGGCGGAACGACGATGTCGAACGCCGCCCGCGGCGCCGAATCGCCCATGTCCCACCGCACGACCTCGATGCCGGGAAGGCCTGCGAGGTCTTTCTCGAGCTTGTCGTCGGGTACGGAAATCACCAGGGTGCGCGCGTCGGAGGTCACCCCTTCACGCTACCCACTGAGGGTTTCGGTCGCGCCGATGTGTGGGGCTTACGGTGCTCGACCCGCGGGAGGGCGCGACCGAACGATCAGGCTGTGGTTCGGTCGCGCGGATGTGTGGGTCATGTACCGCGAGACCCGCAGGAAGGCGCGACTGAAGTGCCGGCGGACCGACGAGACGAAACGGCGGGTCAGGCGGCGGCGCTGACGACTGCCGAGATCGCTGAGGTGAAAAAGCTCAGGCCGTCGGTGCCGGAGCGCATCGCGTCGCGGGTGTCGGGACCGAAGCCAGGCTCGACAGCGTGCTCAGGATGCGGCATCAGGCCGACCACGTTGCCTCGCTCGTTCGTGAGACCGGCGATGTCGTCGAGAGAGCCGTTCGGGTTGATCCCGAGGTAGCGGAACGCGACGAGGCCTTCACCCTCGATGCGATCGAGGGTCTCGGTCGAGCAGATGTAGCCGCCATCGGCGTTCTTGAGCGGGATGACGATCTCTTGGCCCGCCTCGAAGCCGCTCGTCCACGCGGTGTCGGCGTTCTCGACGCGCAGCCGCTGATCGCGACGGATGAACTGCTGGTGCGCGTTGCGGATCAGCCCGCCGGGCAGCAGGTGCGCCTCGACGAGCATCTGGAAGCCGTTGCAGATACCGAGGATCGGCATCCCCTTCGCCGCGGCATCCGCGACCTCGCGCATGATCGGCGCGTGGGCGGCAATCGCCCCGGCACGCAGGTAGTCGCCGTAGCTGAAGCCGCCGGGAAGCACGAGCGCATCGACGCCAGCGAGGTCGTGGTCGCCGTGCCACAGCGCGACGGGCTCGGCGCCGGCGACACGGATGGCGCGCTGCGCGTCGCGATCGTCGAGCGAACCGGGGAACGTGATGACCCCGATGCGAACGGTCACTCGATGACCTCGATTCCCACGACATCCTCGATCACGGAGTTGGAGAGGATCTCATCGGCGATGCGCTGAGCGGTCTCCAGAAGCGCGTCGTCGACCTCGCCCTCGACCGTCAGCTCGAAGCGCTTGCCGATGCGGACACCGGCGAAGCCATCGATTCCAAGCCGGTTCAGGGCGCCGGCGACGGCCTTTCCCTGCGGGTCGAGCAGCTCGGCCTTGGGCATGACGTCGACGACGATGGTCGGCATGGGGCGCTCCGGATGTCGAGGGAGGGGGTCGTGCCAGTCTACCGAGGCGGCCGGATGGCGCGCTGAGCGGCCGTGATCAAACCGTTATCCGAATTCGTGGGAGCGCTCCCTTGACGCCGTGGGAGCGCTCCCGTACCGTGTTCCGCAGTCGTGGGAGCGTTCCCACGATGGCCAGGGTTCCGCCCTCCCTCGGTACCCAGGCACAAGCCAAAGGGTGCCTCTTCGGCATCCATCACACAAAGGAGTGACTGTGTCATCACGTGCCTTCCGTCGCAGCGCGATCGTCGCCGCCGCCTTCGGCGCCTCCGCGCTCGTCCTCGCCGGCTGCTCGGGCAGCGGCGGGGGATCGGAAACCGTCAACCCCGACGAGCCGATCACCCTCACCATCTCGACCTTCAACGACTTCGGGTACACCGATGCACTGCTTCAGCAGTACATGGATGAGAACCCGAACGTGACGATCGTGCACAACGTCGCCGCGACGTCCAACGACGCTCGCGCGAACTACTTCCAGAAGCTGGGCAAGACGGGTCTTGCCGACATCGAGGCCATCGAGGTCGACTGGCTGCCCGAGGTCATGCAGTACGCGGACCTGCTGGCCCCCGTGCCCAGCGACCTCACCAGCCGCTGGCTGGACTGGAAGGTCGAAGCAGCCACCGACCCCGACGGCAACCTGATCGGCTACGGCACCGACATCGGGCCCGAGGCAGTCTGCTACCGCACTGACCTGCTCGAGGCCGCTGGCATGCCCACCGACCCCGCCGCTGTCGCCGACCTGCTCACGGGCGACTGGGACACCTACTTCGAGGTCGGTCAGCAGTACGTCGACGCCACCGGCAAGGCCTGGTTCGACTCGGCCGGCGCCACCTACCAGGGCATGATCAACCAGGTCGAGGCTGCCTACGAAGACCCGGCCACCGGCGAGATCATCGCCACCACCAACCCCGAGGTCCAGGACATCTACAACGCCGTCCTCGACGCCAGCTCGACGCAGTCCGCTCACCTTCAGCAGTGGGGCGACGACTGGTTCGCCGGGCTTGCCAACGGTGACTACGCCACGATGCTCTGCCCGGGCTGGATGCTCGGCGTCATCTCGGGCAACGCGCCCGACGTCACCACGTGGGATATCGCCAACGTGTTCCCCGGCGGCGGCGGCAACTGGGGCGGCTCGTACCTGACCGTTCCTGCCAACGGCGCGAACGTCGCCGCTGCCCAGCAGCTGGCCGACTGGTTGACCGCTCCGGAGCAGCAGATCACCGCCTTCGAGGACGCTGGAACGTTCCCGAGCCAGGTGGA
>NZ_JASBSF010000296.1 GCF_030149085.1 Microbacterium sp.
GAGTTCGACGAGCTCGAGCAGATCCTGCGCGACGTTCTCACCCGCGCCGCGGGACTCCTGTAGCGGATTCGAAAGCTGCGGATTCCGGCCAAGTCGGAATCCGCAGCTTTCGTGCGTGAAACCGTCGCGCAGGTTACTCGAAACGACAGATTCCTGTATCAAGTTTGTTTCGGGCTGCGGAAAACGCTTGCCGCCTTGGGTGAGGTCATGGCACGATCGCTGACAATCCGTGCACAGCACGAATTGAGCTGATTGAGGTGACCGACTATGCCCGACCGTCCACTCCCCTCCGATCCGATGATCCGAGCGCTGATCTCGCAGGCACGCGCCGCGCAGATCTCCCGTCGCGGCGTGCTCGCCGGGGCCGGCGCCCTCTCGCTCATGGGATTCCTCGCGGCCTGCACCGGCCGCGTGGGTGGCTCGGACTCCACGGGCGGCTCAGCGCTGACCGCCCCCGAAGACCTCTCGTCGAGCGTCAAGACCCTGACCTGGGCGAACTGGTCGTTCTACCTCGACGAGGATGACGAGGGCAACCACCCCACGCTGCAGGCCTTCGAAGAACAGACCGGGCTGACCGTCAACTACGACGTCTCGATCGACGACAACAACACCTACTTCGCGAAGGTCCGCGACCAGCTCGCGCTCGGTCAGGGTATCGGCGCCGACACGGTCTGCCTCACCGACTGGATGGCCAACATCTGGATCGCGTCCGGCTACACGCAGGCCTTCGACAAGGCCAAGATGGCCAACGTCTACGCGAACCTCAACCCGAGCCTGATGAACCCGAGCTTCGACCCCGGCCGCGCCAACTCGGTGCCCTGGCAGTCGGGATTTGCGGGGCTCGCCTGGAACACCGAGAAGCTCCCGAACGGTCTTGCATCCATCGAAGACCTGTGGAACCCCGACCTGAAGGGTCGCGTCGGCGTGCTCAGCGAGATGCGCGACACGATCGGCCTCATCATGCTCAGCCAGGGTGTCGACATTTCGTCGGACTCGTGGGGCGACACCGAGTTCCAGAACGCGATTGATGTGTTCGCGCAGCAGGTCTCAGACGGCCAGATCCGCAACATCAAGGGCAACTCGTACGCCGACGACCTCATCAACGAAGACACGCTCGCCGCGATCGTGTGGTCGGGCGACATCACCGCGATCAACGCGGAGGTCGGCTACGACAAGTTCGGCTTCGCCGTCCCCGACTCGGGCGGGACCCTCTGGAGCGATAACTTCATGATCCCGATCGGCTCGCAGCAGAAGACCAACGTCGAGACGTTGATCGACTACTACTACCAGCCCGAGGTCGCCGCCGAGGTTGCCGCCTGGGTGAACTACATCACCCCCGTCGTCGGAGCACAGGAAGCGATGGCCGACATCGACCCCGAGATGGTCGAGAACCAACTCATCTTCCCCGACGAGGCGACGCTCGCGAACGCGTACATCTTCCGGGCGCTCAGCAACCAGGAGCAGGAGAAGTACAACGCAGAGTTCGAAGCCGTCGGACTCGGCGCCTGATCCCGCATGAGCGCTACGACACCCGAGGCCGGTGCCGACCTCGAGCTCCGCGGCATCCGTAAGACCTTCCCCGGCTTCACCGCTCTGCACGATCTGGACCTGGTGATTCCGGCGGGCTCGTTCTTCGCCCTGCTCGGCCCGTCGGGCTGCGGCAAGACGACGACCCTGCGCATCGTCGCGGGCCTCGAGCGACCCACCGCGGGATCGATTTCGATCGGCGGCAAGGACGTGACATCCGTGCCGCCGCACAAGCGTCCCGTGAACACGGTCTTCCAGAGCTACGCGCTCTTCCCGCACATGACGGTGCAAGAGAACGTCGAGTTCGGTCTTCGCCGACGCAAGGTGACGGATGCCTCAAGCCGCGCCCTCGACGCGCTCAAGCTCGTCGAACTCGATCATGTCGCGGGGCGTAAGCCTTCGCAGCTGTCGGGTGGTCAACAGCAGCGCGTCGCGCTCGCGCGGGCTGTCGTCAACCGACCGGCACTGCTGCTGCTGGATGAGCCCCTCGGCGCGCTCGATCTGAAGCTGCGTCGGCAGATGCAGTCCGAACTGAAGACGATTCAGGACGAGGTCGGGATCACCTTCCTGCACGTGACACACGACCAGGAGGAGGCCATGACGATGGCCGACACCGTGGCCGTCATGAACCACGGGCGCATCGAGCAGATGGGCCCGCCGCAGGAACTGTACGAACTCCCGCGCACCGGTTTCGTCGCGAGCTTCCTCGGGCAGTCGAACCTCATCCCCGCCACTGTGGAGTCGACCGCCGGCGGGAACCTCGTCGCGCGCACTGCGGCAGGGGGCACACTCCGGATGCCGATTGAGCGCGCCGTCGCGACATCCGGCCCGATCACGGTGGGTGTTCGTCCCGAGAAACTGATGCTCGTCGCCGAGGCTCCCACCACCGATGACAACGTCCTCGGTCCCGGACGCATCACCGACCTCTCGTTCACCGGTGTGAGCACGCAGTACACCGTCGAGATGCCGGGAATCGGACCCGTCGGGGTGTTCGAGCAGAACATGGTGTTCGGCTCGGTGTTCTCGGTGGGAAGCGAAGTCTGGGTGCGGTGGCGCCCCGAGCACACGTTCGGGCTGGATGCCGACGCCCAGGTCGGAGCCGCCGAGGCCATCGCCGACAGCGAGGACTCCTAGCCATGGCGATGTCGGCGCTGGCTGTCGCCGATACCAAGAAGGCGTCGCCGCAGCGTCGCGCCAGCTGGGTGGCGTTCGCGCTGCTGCTGCCGGGGCTGGCGTACCTCGCGCTGTTCTTCCTCGTCCCGTTCGTGTCGCTGCTCATCACCTCGTTCGGCGTCAACGACACATCCCAATACGGCGCGTTCTACTACGCGTTCAACTGGCAGAACTACGTCGACGTCATCGCGGAGTACTGGCCGCAGTTCCTGCGCTCGTTCTGGTACGCACTGTTGGCCACCCTCTTCGCGCTGCTGATCAGCTATCCGATCGCGTACTTCATCGGCGTCGTGCTGCGCGACAGACCGCTCATCCGCAACCTGCTGCTGGTGCTGGTGATCGCGCCGTTCTTCATCTCGTTCCTGCTGCGGACCCTCGCCTGGAAGGCGTTGTTCGCAGACGAGGGACCGGTGGTCGGATTCCTGCAGACGATCGGGCTCTTCGGGCCGCAAGATCACATCACCGGCACCGGATTCGCCGTCGTCTTCGGTCTGACCTACAACTTCATCCCGTTCATGACGCTGCCGCTGTTCGCCTCGCTCGACCGGCTCGACACGCGCCTGCTCGAGGCGAGCTCCGACCTGTATGCAACACCGGGCCAGACGTTCTGGCGGGTGACGTTCCCTCTGTCGCTCCCCGGTGTCGTGTCGGGGACGCTGCTGACCTTCATCCCGGCAACCGGCGACTACGTCAACGCCAGCCAAGCCTTCCTCGGTAGTCCGTCCACGACGATGATCGGAAACGTCATCCAGTCGAAGTTCCTCATCACGGTGAACTACCCACAGGCGGCGGCCCTCAGCATCCTGCTCATGGCCGTCATCCTGATCATCGTCGGCAGCTACGTGCGGCGCACGGGAACGGATGACCTCCTGTGAAGACGCAATGGACCGTGCGGTCCCGAATCCTCGGCATCTACGTCATCGCCGCCTTCGTGCTGCTGCTCATCCCGATCGCCTACACCTTCCTGTTCTCGTTCAACGAGACGACCCGCACCAACATCACGTGGAACGGGTTCACGATCGAGAACTGGCTCACCGTCTGCGAGCAGCCCGAAGTGTGTGTCGCGTTCGGCAACAGCATCCTGGTCGGACTCGTTGCCACGATCATCGCCACGACCCTCGGCACGATGATCGCGCTCGCGCTGGTGCGCTACCGGTTCAAGGCCCGCGGCTCGATCAGCCTGCTGCTGTTCCTGCCGATGGCAACCCCCGAGGTCGTCATCGGTGCAGGACTTGCCGCGCAGTTCCTGACGATGGGCGTTGCGAAGGGCCTCGGTACCATCATCCTGGCTCACACGATGTTCTGTCTGAGCTTCGTCGTGGTCACGGTGCGGGCCCGCGCACTCTCGCTCGATCCGTCGATCGAGGAGGCCGGTCGAGACCTCTACGGCTCCCCCCGGCAGGTGTTCTGGCGCATCACATTCCCTCTGCTGCTCCCCGGAATCATCGCCGCGGCGCTGCTGTCGTTCAGCCTCAGCTTCGACGACTTCATCATCACGTACTTCACGTCGGGCTCGGTGCAGACCTTCCCGGTCTACATCTACGTTGCTGCCCAGCGCGGCATCCCGCCGCAGGCGAACGTGATCGCGTCGGCGGTGTTCCTGCTCGCGATCATCGGCACGCTCGCGTACGGGATCGTGAACGCACGTCGTGCGGCGGTTCGACGGGGCCGCTGACCCTGAGGGTCTGGGCGGGGCGTAGCGTGAACGCATGCCCCGCCTTCGCCGCAGTCGCACCACAGAACCGGGCTTGCGGCGGGTGCGTCGCGGACGCGGATTCGCCTACGTTGACGAATCGGGTGCGGCAATCACCGATGAGGACACCCGCGAGCGGATCTCGGCCCTCGCGATTCCACCCGCATGGAACGAGGTCTGGATCTCACCTCACCCTCACGGCCATATCCAGGCGACGGGCGTCGACGACGCGGGCAGGCGCCAGTACCTGTATCACGAGGCGTGGCGCGAGCGTCAGGATCGGGTGAAGTTCGAACGGATGCTGGAGCTCGCCGAAACGCTCCCGGGCGCCAGGCGCACGGTGACGCTCGATCTGCGTTCGGACGGACTGGGGCGCTCCCGTGTGCTGGCAGCGGCATTCCGGATGCTCGACACCGGGAGCCTGCGGGTCGGTTCGGAGTGCTATGCCGACGTCCACGGCAGCTATGGCCTGTGCACGCTGCTGTGCGCGCACGCGAGCGTCCACGACCGTGAGCGCGTCGAACTGCGCTTTCCCGGTAAGAGCGGTCAGCCGTGGGAGTCGGAGCTGACCGACCCCGACCTTGCTGCCGTGGTGCGGGCGCTGAAGCGCCGCGGCGGACGGGCGCGGCTGCTGGCGTGGCGCGACGGCGACGGGGAGGTGCACCCGCTGCATCCGGAGGAGATCAATGCCGACATCCGCCGACGCACGGGCGGCGACTTCACAGCGAAGGACTTTCGCACCCTCCATGGCACTGCCGCGGCCGCGTTGAGCCTGGCGAAGGCGGGACCGGTTGATTCGCCGTCGCGTCGGGCGAGGATTGTCGCTGCGGCGATGCGCGATGCCGCGTTCGTGCTCGGGAACACCCCCGCTATCGCTCGGAGCAGTTACGTGGATC
>NZ_JASBSF010000299.1 GCF_030149085.1 Microbacterium sp.
GGGAAGCGGGTCCATCACGAGGATCGCGCCGGGTTCGGCATCCGACCCCCAGCCGGTCAGGTGCGAGAAGGCTGAGTGGGCCCGGAACCGGTAGTCGGTGTCGTTCGAGCGCTGCTTGAGTTCACCAGCGGGAAAGACCAGCCGCTCGCCGGGGAAGGCCGCCGACAGCGCGGCTCGGCGACGCGCCGCGAACGCTGCCCGGGCCCGGGCAGGAGGGAGCGTCTCGGGTCGCTCAGCCCAACCCGTTGAGATCGTGTCGAGGAAGCCCTGCGGAAACGGCTGCTTGCGATTCGTCGTGCTGTTTTCGGTCGCCGCAGTCGTTGTCGTGGCTTCGCTGTCGCCGGTCGTGCTCATTCCCCCAGTCTCGCACGGGCACATCTCGCAGGTCAGGGGGTGGCTGGCTCCAGTTGCACCACGAGCGGCCGGTGATCGCTCCCACTGCTGTCCACAGACGAGAGGACGAGCGATCCGGTTACCGTCCACGCGCCCGTTGTCATGACGTGGTCGATGGCGGTGCCCAGCAGTGGCGGCCACGCCGTGCTCCAGGTGCCGACGGCTCCCGTGCCGCTGGCGGCCGCGGCATCCCGGCAGCGTCCGAGTTCGCCGCCATCGACACCGAGTCCACCGAAGTGGTCGAGCGTCGCGTTGAAGTCGCCGGCCATGATGACGTTGTCGGCGGCGCACTGGTCGCCGAGCCAGCGGAGGTCTGCTCGCCAGTCCTCCATGTAGTCGGCGCGGGGCGCGACGGCGTGTGCTGCCACAACGATCGGGCCGAGCCCCGAGATGGGCATCGCGACGGCGCTTGGCACCGTGGATGTCGTGCTCGTGCCCTCGACCGACGACTCGATCACGGCGTAATCTCCGAGGTCGGGGGTGATGAGGAGGGTCGTCGATCCGGCATCCCACGGGGTCGACGGGTCCTTCGCGTGGTGTGCCCACATCGGATGCCCGAGCTCACGCATCTCGATGGCCACCTGCTCGCCGGTCTCGATCGTCGTCTCGGGAAGGGCGACGATGTCGGCATCCATCGCGACGGCCAGGCGCGCGATCTCATCAGCCGATGTCGCAGGCCCCGCGGTGTTCCAGGTCATGACGCGGATCGCGGTGTCGGTCTTGGCAGGAAGGCCCTCTGTGCCGATGCCGCGACCCAGCACGACTGCCCCGTTCGCGACGACACCGACCAGCGCGACGATCAGGACGGTGACGGCGAGCGGACGGGTCGACCGAGCGAACGACGCGAACAGGGCGATGATGCCGGCCGCCGCGAGAGCGAGCACGATCACTCCGCGGAAGGCGATGATCTGCGCGATCGGTGCCAGGCGTTCGACCCGGAAGAAGTCGGGAGCGGTGAGCACAGCGACCACGGCGATCCAGATCACCGCAACGAGGATCCCCAGAGCTCGACGCACGTCCGCGAGCCTATGACAGCGGTCTGAGAGATACGTACGAGCCGCGCCGCGGTGCGCTGTGCGTGCGGCGCTAGGCTCGAACGGTGGACGACGAGCGGCTCTTCGAGGGACCCGCCGACCTGCATCTCCACTCGACGCAGTCAGACGGGACTGACGCGCCGGCTGACGTCATGCGGGCAGCTCACCGTCACGGCCTGCGCATCGCCGCCCTGACCGACCACGACACCGCTGCGGGCTGGGCAGAAGCAGCCGAGGCCGCCGCCTCCCTCGGCATGATGTTCGTGCCGGGCATGGAGATGTCAGCCCGTGACGACTGGCGCAGCGTTCATGTGCTCGCCTACCTCTTCGACCCCGACGACGAGCAGCTGCGGGCGATGACCGAGCGAGTACGGACGTCCCGGCTCGAGCGTGCCCGGATGATCTCGGATCGCATCGCCCGCGACTTCGACCTCGAGTGGGAAGACATCCTCGCGCAGACCTCCGACGGTGCCACCGTGGGTCGCCCCCACATCGCTGACGCGCTCGTCGCTCGCGGACACGTGCAGGATCGCGACGAGGCTTTCCGCGGCATCCTCAGCCCTCGGAGCCCCTACTACGTCGCGCTGTTCGCCCCCGACCCGGTCACCGCGGTCCGGCTTATCGTCGCAGCCGGGGGAGTGCCGATCCTGGCGCACCCCGCCGGACGGGCAGGGCCGTTCCCTGCGCCGCTGGTGAATCGGATGCTGGATGCCGGGCTCGCCGGCTTCGAGCTCGGCCACCGCGACAACACCGCCGCCGGCATCCGTCAGCTGGAGCCGCTGGTTGCCGAGCGCGACCTCATCGTGACGGGCTCGAGCGATTACCACGGCCTCGGCAAGCCGAACGTGCCGGGCGAACACACGACGGACGCCGCGATGGTCGAGCGCATCCTCGCCACAGGCCACGGGAGTGCGCCGGTCTACCCGTAGCTCCGGGCCCCTGCGCCGGGCATAGACCTCACCGAGCTTCGCAGGATTGCGCGAAATCCGCAGTTACGGGCCGCAATCCTGCGAGGTTCGCGCGATTCTGCGAGGTTTGGATGCCGACCCGGCGCCTCGCAACACAGCGCAGCGCCCCCGCCTCGAGAAGAGACGGGGGCGCTGCGCGTGAGCGTCGGATCAGCCGAGGGCCTTGGCCTTCAACTGGTCGTACTCGGCCTGCGAGATGGTGCCAGCGTCCAGGAGAGCCTTGGCGCGGGCAATCTCCTCGGCGGGGCTGTGGGCCTTGCCGCCGGCGACCGACTGGATGTAGGCATCCTGGGCCTGCTTGATCTGCTCGGCCTCCTTCATGGAGCGCTCGCTCATGCCGCGTCCGCGGGCAATGAGGTAGACCAGCGCCGTGACGAAGGGGAGGAAGAGCAGGAAGATGATCCAGACGGCCTTCCACCAGCCGTTGAGCTTGTGGTCGCGGAAGAGGTCGCCGATGATCGCGAACAACACGAACAGGTACGCAACGAAGACGAAGATCCACAGGAACCACCAGATGAGGTCCCAGAACGAGCCCCAGAATCCCTGGTACTCGTATCCCGTCGTCACAGCTTCAAGAAATCGCATGACAGCCTTTCGGGGTTTTCGCGGCGCCATGCCGCAGCCATCACCTTAGCGCTGTCGGGTGTCTCGTTTCGAGAGCAACGCCCGCGTCGTTACGCGCAGATCAGGCTGCGTCGGGGCGGGGTCCGCGGCGTCGGCGGCGGCGACGCGGCGTCGTGGTGCCGTCGCGGTGCTCGGCGCCACCACCGTCGTGCGTGCCGGCGCCGTCGGCGGCGCGCGGCGGCGTCTCCGATGAGCCGTGCGACGTGTTCGCGCCCGACCCGCCGGATGAGCCGCCCCGAGAGCGGCGGCGCCGCGACCCAGATCGGCCGGTGGATGATGCTCCGCCCTCCACCGTCGAGACGGTCTCGGTGCGCGGCGCGGTTACGATGCGGCCCTTCGTCCCGGCGGGGATGTCGAGGTCGGTGTACAGGTGCGGGCTCGACGAGTACGTCTCGGTCGGCTCCGGCTGACCGAACTCCAGCGCGCGGTTGATGAGGGCCCACTTGTGCAGGTCATCCCAGTCGACGAAGGTCACGGCGATGCCCGTGCGCCCCGCGCGGCCGGTGCGGCCCGCCCGGTGCAGGTAGGTCTTCTCGTCATCGGGGATGGTGTGGTTGATCACGTGCGTCACGTCGTCGACGTCGATGCCGCGGGCAGCGACATCCGTGGCGATCAGCACATCCTTCTTGCCGGCCTTGAACGCTGCCATCGAGCGCTCGCGGGCCTCCTGGCTCATGTCGCCATGCACCGCCACCGCCGAGAATCCGCGGTCCTGCAGTTCGTCGACGAGCTTCTGCGCGGCCCGCTTGGTGCGCGTGAAGATGACGGACTTGCCACGGCCCTCGGCCTGCAGGATGCGGGCGATGACCTCGTCCTTGTCGAGCGAGTGCGCGCGGTAGACAAGATGACGGATGTTCGCCTGGGTGAGGCCCTCATCCGGGTCGGTTGCCCGGATGTGGATCGGGTTGCTCATGAACCGGCGCGCGAGAGTCACGATCTGGCCGGGCATCGTCGCCGAGAACAGCTGCGTGTGGCGGACGGCGGGCACGCGCTGGAAGATCTTCTCGATGTCGGGAAGGAACCCGAGGTCGAGCATCTTGTCGGCCTCATCGAGCACGACTTCAGTCGCGTTCGAGAGATCCAGGAGGCGCTGGCCGGCGAGGTCGATGAGTCGACCCGGAGTGCCGACGACGATCTGCGCGCCGGCCTTCAGCTGCTCGATCTGACCCTCGTAGGCCTTGCCGCCGTAGATAGCGACGACCGAGGTCGACCGGTTCTTGGTCAGCATGTCTATGTCTTCGTAGACCTGGACGGCGAGTTCCCGGGTGGGGACCACGATAAGTGCCTTCACGCCGTGTTCGGGGTCGAGCCCGAGTCGCTGTACGACCGGGATGCCGAAACCGAAGGTCTTGCCGGTGCCGGTCTTTGCCTGGCCGATGATGTCCTGGCCGGGAAGACCCAAGGGAATGGTCTGTTCCTGGATGGGAAATGCATCCACGATGCCGCGCTCGGCGAGCGCATCGACGATGTCTTGATCCACGCCGAGGTCGGCGAAAGTCGTCACAATAAAAGCCTGTCTGGCAGCCCCTGCTGCCGCTGGTGTCGGATCCACGCCCTTCACTCAGCCGCAGGCGCGGGGCTCCGGGCCTACGCCGGAGACGGCCTCAGTCTACCGGCGAGCGCTGGATGACCCCTCGGAGCGGCCTCGCCCGGCGGGTCGGCCCGTGCTGGCCCTAGGCTGTGTGCGTGGTGGACTGGAAGTTTTGGCGAAAGAGCCGTCCGCTGGCCGCGACGCTGTCGTTGCGGTCTCGGGGCGACTTCGGTGACGCGCATCGCGTCGATTTCGAAGAGCTCGCTCCCGACATCGACGTGTTCCTCGGCCAGGCTGCGTACCTGCAGCTCGGGTTTTTCGAGACCCTGAGCGAGCTCATCGCCGTGACCCCGTCGCTGGAGAAGAAGGAAGCGCTGTCGCGGGCTGCGGGGGCAGCGCTGACCAAGCACGAGGCTCTTGTCGACGTCATCCGTGATCGGGGAGATGACCCGACGGCGCTGATGCTCCCCTTCCGGGAACCGCTCGATCAGTTCCGCCGCGCCACCCACGGCGTGCGCCCGCAGGAGACCATGCTGTCGGTCCACATCATCGCCGGCATGCTCGACGACTTCTATCTCGCGCTGGCTGCGAGCTACGCAGAAACGGGGCGCCGCGTGGCGCGGATTCTCGGTGCGGATGCCGACCGTCAGGCCGTCGTGGAGATCCTTACCGAAACCATCGACAGCGACGACGAGTGGCGCTCACTGCTGGCAATGTGGGGACGTCGCCTGGTGGGGGACACGCTTTTGGTCGCGCGCGCGGCCCTGCGACCCAAGCAGCTTCAGGTGCAGGACGAGCAGAAGGTCGAGCCGGTCTTCACGCAGCTCATGGCGGCGCACTCGCGTCGGATGGACGACCTCGGGCTGGCAGCCTAGAAGCTCGGCTGCCCTCAGGCCACGAAGCCGACGCGGCGCGTTTCTTCGGTGCCGACCTCGACGTAGGCAAGTCCTGCGGTGGGAACGATATAGGCGTTGCCGCGCACGTCGGTGAAGGTGACGTGTGTCGCGCCGGAGTCCAGGGCCTGTGCGACGGACTGGCGCACGTCAGCGGCAGAATCGTTCGTCTCGAAGTTCAGCTCGCGCCCCGAATTCGTGATGCCGATGCGAATCTCCACGTTCCTGCCTTTCTCATGCCCCCGTGCGACCGGTGCCGTGGGTGCATGGCAACTCTACGACACCGTGATGTCCTCGGGGCTGGGTAGCGTCGTCGTTATGGATCGCTCGCAGGCACAGGTCGTCGCGCTGCCCGCAGATGCGAGCGGCCTGGTGGTTGGCGCCGCGGGCACGGGCAAGACATCCGCGATTCTCGAGCGTACGGCCCGGCTCCTTCGCGAAGGCGAGGTGCTCCCCGACGAGCTGCTGATCCTGACGCCGACGCGCCAGACCGCGACCGACCTGCGTGACCGCGTCACCGCTAACCTCGACATCGCAACGCCCGGCCCCTTGGCTCGCTCGATCGCGTCGTTCGCCTTCCAGATCGTGCGTTCACGCGCCGTCGCTGCGGGTGATCCACTTCCGCAGCTTCTCACCGCTCCCGATCAGGATGCCGTCATCGCGGATCTGCTCGAGGGTGACGAGGCCGACGCCGAGGAGGGAGCCTCCCGGTGGCCGGAGTCTTTGGGTACGGCAGTGCGCCGCTCCCGGGCTTTCCGGTCGGAGCTGCGGGCCTTGTTCGCGCTCGCGACCGAACTGGGCCTCGCACCCGACGACCTCGAACGTCTGGGTGCCGACCGCGCTAACGCGGTATGGGCAGCGGCGGGCTCCTTCTGGCGCGAGTACCGCTACGTGCTCTCCCGGCTGCGCCCAGCCCATCGCGACCCGGCCGAGATACTCCGTGAGGCCACCGATGCGCTGTTGCGCGGTGGCGACGCCACTGCGCAACGCGTTCTCATGGTCGACGATGTTCAAGAGCTCAGCTGGGGTGCGGTGGCGCTCCTGGAGGCTGCACACGCGCGAGGAGTCGCCGTGCTCGCGTTCGGGGATCCCGACGTCGTATCCGGCGCATTCCGGGGCGCCGGCCCCGAAACCTTCGCCCGGTTGACATCGATGTTCGCCGATCGCTACGTGTTGCGACGTCAGCATCGAAGCCGACCCGATCTCGTGCGGGTTGCCCGAACCGTCGCGGGATCGATCGGCACGGCTGGCGCGGTCGAGCACCGCCTTGCGCCGGATGCCGAGCTTACCGACGCCGCGGGCGAAACCGGCCAGATCTCGACGATGTGGGCAGCCTCTCCGCACGAGGAACTCGACGCGATTGCGCGGACACTGCGCTCCTGGCACCTGTCGGAGGGCCTACCGTGGGGCGAGCTCGCCGTCATTGCGCACGACACGCGCCAGGTCGCGAGGCTGACGGCTGAGCTGGCTGCGCGCGAGGTTCCGACGCGCGCAGCCAGCGCGGCACGACCGCTCGGAGAAGAACCCGCGGTGCGGGGACTGCTGCATCTGGTGCGTCTCGGGATGATGGCCCCCGCCGAGCGACCTGCCGACGAGGTGGCTGCGGCGTTGACCTCGCCCTTTGGTGGCCTCGACGCCATCGGATTGCGGCGCTTGCGTGCTGTGCTGCGGGCACACGAATTCGAGGGGGAGAGCAGACGCGCGGCCTCCGAGCTGCTCGCCGAGGCGATGGCTGAGCCCGCCGCCCTGGTTCTGATCGACACGCCGCAGGCACGCACTGCTCATCGCCTCGCACAGACACTTGCGCAGATCCATGCCGGCGCGGCCCGCGGCGACTCGGCGCATGAGCTGCTCTGGGTGGCGTGGGACAGGTCGCAGCTGGCAGGGCCGTGGCGGGAGCGGGCGCGCCTGGGCGGGGCGGAGGGAGCTGACGCTACCCGGTCATTGGATGCCTTGGTCGCACTGTTCGCGGCGGCCAAGCGATCGGCCGAGCGTGAGGATGAAGACCCCGCCAGGTTCTTTGCCGACATCCTCGGCAGCGAGGTGCCGGAGGACTCTCTCGCAGCCGCGCAGCGCCGGGGTGTCGTCGAGATTCTGACCCCGGCGGGCTCGTTGGGTCGGGAGTTCGAGGCGGTCGTGATCGCCGGCGTCCAGGACGGCATCTGGCCGAATACCCGGCTGCGCGGGAGCCTTCTCGATGGCTGGCGCCTCGCCGACGAGTCCGAAGTCTGGCGTCACGGCGGGACGCCGCTAGCTCTTGACGTTCTCGACCGCCGGCGCAGCGTGCTGCATGAGGAGCTGCGATTGTTCGAGCGCGCGCTCACGCGTGCTCGCTCGCGCCTCCTCGTGACCGCCGTGGACGACGAGGACCAGGCACCCAGCGCCCTGTTCTCGTACCTGCCGGAACCGCCGCCGCGCCGCTCGGATCGGCATCCGCTGACCCTCCGCGGTGCCGTTGCCAGCTTCCGCCGAACGCTCGTCGAGACGACAGACCCCGCTGTCGCGGAGCACGCCGCAACGCAGCTGGCCGCGCTGGCTCGGGCAGGGGTGCCCGGTGCCGACCCCGCGTCGTGGTATGGCGTGACCGCGCGCACGGGGGAGGGTGGCATCCATGATTTGCATCGCGCGCCTGTCTCTATCTCGCCGTCGCGCGTGGAGGCGTTCGAGGAGTGCGGGCTGGACTGGGCGATTCGGGAGCTCGGCGGTGACTCGCGAACCTTCTCGGCGGGCCTCGGTACGATCTTGCATGCTGCGATGGAGACCGCTCCCGACGGGACCTTCGAACTCCTCGATGCCATCGTTGAAGAGCGGTGGGGCGAGCTCGATTTCGAAGCCGACTGGCTTTCCAAACAAGAACGCCAGTGGGCTACGACTCTTACACGCCGGCTGGCGAGCTACCTGCGGGAATTCGCCGCGCGCGGGGGAGAAGTGGCCGGTGCCGAAGCGCGTTTTCGTATCGCGGTCGTCGCAGGCAGCGACGGGCCGTACGTCGAGGCGATCAGCGCGCCGGGGTCGCCTCCCGAGGGAACCATCGCGATCATCAGCGGGTCGATCGATCGCGTCGAGCGGTGGCTCGAGGATGCCGACCCTCGCGTTGCCGTGATCGACCTCAAGACAGGGCGATCCGAGGCGCGCGTTTCGGATGACAAGGTGGCGACCGACGCGCAGTTGGCGGCCTATCAACTCGCCGTGGGAGCCGGGGCGGTGCCTGGGGCTGAGCAGGGCCAGCTCGTGGGAGCTCGACTGCTGGTGCTCTCGAAGACGCTCAAGGGCTCCGACTACCGGATGGCGCAACAACTGCCGCTGGACGCTGACACCCGGTCCGCACTGCTTCACCGCATCGTCGCGGATGCCGAGGCGATGGCTGCCGACAGCTTCACCGCGTACCCCGACGCGCATTGCAACGACGATCACTTCGCGGTGTGCCGCCTTCATACCGTCAAGCCGGTGAGTGCCCCGTGACCGCGCTCACATCAGGCGGCGCGCACCCTGCGGCCCGCCTGTCGTCACTGCAGATCGCTGAGCTTCTCGAGCTGCCCCCGCCCACCCAGCCGCAGCAGCGTGTGATCGAGGCGCCGCTGTCTCCCGTCCTCGTGGTGGCGGGCGCCGGAAGCGGCAAGACCGAAACGATGGCGGCGCGGGTCGTGTGGCTCGTGGTCAACGGCATCGTCCGCCGCGACGAGATCCTCGGCCTGACCTTCACACGCAAGGCCGCGGGCGAGCTTGCCGAGCGGATCGATCGGCGGCTCGCCCGCATTGATGCTCTGACCCGCGCGGGCAGGATCGAGTCGGCGACCCAGATGGATGCCGAACACCTGCTTCTTCGCCCACGCGTGTCTACCTACAACGCGTTCGCGGACTCGCTCGTGCGCGAGCACAGCGCCAGGATCGGACGCGACCCCGATGCTGCGCTGCTGAGCCCCTCGGCATCCTGGCTGCTCGCGCGGCGCATTGTGATCTCCTCGCGCGATCCACGGCTCGCCGACCGTGAGGACCGGTTCGGCACTGTCGTCGACAGCCTGCAGCGGCTCTCCGGTGAGGTTCTGGATCACGGCGTCGACCTCGACGAGCTGGCGGCGTTCGGCGACCGTGTCGCGCGCACCATCGAGCCAGCCTGCAACCCGGCCTTGGCATCCCCCGGCGACATCGAGAAGTTCCACACGGCGATGAGCGCTCTTCCTCTTCTTGCCGGGCTTGTCCGTGACTACACGCGGGCAAAGGCTGCCCAGGGAACCGTCGACTACGCAGACCAGGTCTCGGGTGCCCTCCAGATCGTGACAGCTGCACCATCGGTTGCGGACGAGGTGCGAGGTCAGTACCGCGTTGTGCTGCTCGATGAGTATCAAGACACCTCGGTTCAGCAGACCCAACTGCTCGCCGAGTTGTTCGCCGACGGTGCGGTCATGGCGGTCGGCGACCCGCATCAGTCGATTTATGGCTGGCGGGGCGCCAGCGCAGACAACCTCGCGTCCTTCCCCGCAGCGTTCGCCCGCACCACCGCCTGCACGAACGTGGCCCTCATGACCAGCTGGCGCAACGACGCGCTCATTCTGGATGCTGCCAATGCGCTCATTGTCGACCACGGCGCTCGCGGCATCCAGATCCCGCCCCTCGAGCCTCGGCCTGGGGCGCCCGCCGGTCACGTGGGGCACGTGTATGCGAACACGATCGATGACGAAGCTGCAGAGGTTGCGACGTTTTTCGCACGGTTGCGCGCCGAGCATGAGGAAGCACTCAGAGGTCGGGGCGGCGATGCTCATTCGGGTGCCATCCTCTTCCGCACCAAGCGCCACATGACGGTCTTCGCCGACGCGCTTGCAGAGCGGGGGATCCCTCACCGCATCCTGGGTCTCGGTGGGCTGCTCTCCACTCCCGAGGTCGTTGACGTCGTCGCCGTGCTGCGCGTGTTGGACGATCCGCGTCAGGGGTCCGCGCTCATCCGCATCCTGTCGGGTCCGCGCTTCGGGGTGGGGTTGTCGGACCTGGCAGCCCTCCGCCGGCTCGCAGACACCCTTGCGCGGCGCGGGGCCGATCTCACTCCGCTTGCACCGGAGGTACTCGCACGGATGCGGGACTCGGTCGGGCCCGACGAACAGGCATCGATCGTCGACGCGCTCGACAGGATCCGATCGCTGCGGCCAGGCAGCGCACTGCTCTCAGAGGTCAGCCCCGAAGGCGTCGAGCGACTTCGGGGTGCATCCGGCATGTTTCATCGCCTGCGCGGTGTGCTCGGTGGTCCGATCCCCGAAGTGATCCGAGCAATAGAACGCGAACTGTTGCTCGATATTGAACTCGCGGCGAACGAGACTCGCGGCCCGGCAGGTCTTGCCACTGCGCAGCTGCGATCGTTCCTCGACGAGATCCAGGGATTCCTCGCCGTTGACGAGCGGGGGTCACTCTCGAGTCTGCTCGCGTGGCTTGACCATGCCGAAGAGACGGACGAGCTCATGCCGCGAACCGAGCCGCCCGAGCCGGGCGTCGTTCAGCTGCTCACCATCCACGGTGCCAAGGGATTGGAGTGGGACGCGGTCGCGGTTGTGCGGATGGTGCAGGACGAACTGCCGGCGCGGCCCCGGTCGACGCAGGGATGGATGGGGTACGGCACGTTGCCCTACCGGTTCCGCGGTGATCGTGCCGCACTTCCGGCGCTCGCGTGGGAGGAGGCGACGGACCGAAAGGCGCTACGGAGCGCGATCACGCAGTTCAAGGCGTCCGTCAAAGATCACCTCGCCGCTGAGGAGCGACGGCTGGCCTACGTCGCAGTAACCCGGGCGCGCAGTGATCTGCTGTTGACCGGCTCGCGGTGGGGAGGGCAGCGCGACCAGCGCGCTCCCAGCGTCTTCCTCGATGAGATCGGCGCCGCCCTGGGGTGGGAATCCACCGGCTCGACTGACGACAGCGCGAATCCCTACGAGGACCGCCGTGGGCCCGCGGTGACCTGGCCCATGGACCCGCTCGGGACACGCGCCGACCGGGTCCATCGCGCGGCGCAGCGAGTGCGACACATTCTGGATCGGTGGCAGACAGAGCCCTCCATCGAGCCGGACATCGAGCCAGACATCGATCCCGAGATTGTGCAGTTGCTGGCAGAACGCGACGAGCGTGCCGCGCTGCATCGTGCCGCCAGCGAGGGACCCCGCCGGGTCGCTGCCTCACGCTTCAAGGACTTCGTCGTCGATGCCGGCGCTGCGCTTGACGACTTCGTCCGTCCCATGCCGGAACGGCCATACCGCGCGACGACCCTCGGGACGCGCTTCCATGCCTGGGTCGAGTCCCGGTCGGGCAAGACGGGCCGCGGGTCGTCCCTGGACGATGCGCTGTGGGAGCTCGACCTCGACGACGAGGGCATCGACCTCGGCAGCGACGACGCTAGCGCCGCGGAATCAGAGGACGCGGCCCTGACCAGGCTCCAGGAGACATTCCTGCGCTCCGAATGGGCGGGGCTCGCTCCGATCGAGGTGGAGACAGAGATCGACATGTCGCTGCGCGGTGCGACGGGGGTGGAGCAGGTCATCTGCAAGCTCGATGCGGTCTACCGGCGTGAGGATCGCGGCGGAAGGATCGAAATCGTCGACTGGAAGACCGGTGCCCCGCCGCGATCGGAAGCCGACCGGAGCAACCGGATGCTGCAGCTCGCGCTGTATCGCCTCGCCTATCACAAGCGAACGGGCGTGCCCCTGGACGAGATCGATGTCGTGCTGTACTACGTCGCCGACGATCTCACGATCCGCTCCGACCGGGTCTACTC
>NZ_JASBSF010000324.1 GCF_030149085.1 Microbacterium sp.
CATCATGGATGCCATCTTCCCGGCAGCGAATTACCTTGAGGATTCACTGCGCTGGGCCGATGGCGTCCTCACCGGCTCGGTCAAGGTCGAGCGCAAGAACGAGCCGGGCAAGATCGAGCGTCTCACCAAGTGGCCGATCGCCATCAAGATGGCCCGCGGGATGCTCGAGAGCCGCATCGGCACGGTCCCCCGCTCCCCCTATGTGGCACTCGACCTGCTCGATAAGGCCAAGAGTGGCACGAAAGCGGAGGGGTTCGCGCGCGAGGATGAGGCGCTGACTGATCTCATCACCGGTGATCAGTTCGCGGCATCCATGTATGCGTTCGACCTCGTGCAGAAGCGCGCTAAGCGACCCGTCGGTGCGCCGGACAGGGCTCTGGCCAAGAAGGTCCAGAAGGTCGGGATCATCGGGGCGGGCCTCATGGCCAGCCAGTTCGCGCTGCTTTTCGTGCGCAAGCTCCAGGTTCCCGTCCTGATCACCGACCTCGATCAGGGGCGCGTTGATAAGGGGCTCGCCTACATTCACGACGAGATCGGCAAGCTCGAGCAGAAGGGGCGACTCGATGGGGATGCCGCGAACCGCCTGCGGGCACTCATTCACGGCACCACGGACAAGAGTGAGTATGCCGACTGCGACTTCGTGATCGAAGCGGTCTTCGAAGAGGTCGGAGTCAAGCAGCAGGTGTTCGGTGAGATCGAGAAGATCATCGCCGAAGACGCGATTCTCGCGACAAACACCTCGTCCCTGTCGGTGGAGGAGATCGGCGAGAAGCTCGAGCACCCCGAGCGACTCGTCGGATTCCACTTTTTCAATCCGGTCGCAGTGATGCCGCTGATCGAGATCGTGAGAACACCCGCGACCGACGAGGCGGCACTGTCGACCGCCTTCGTCGTGGCCAAGGGGCTCGGCAAGAACGCTGTTCTCACCGCCAATGCCCCGGGTTTTGTCGTCAACCGCCTTCTTGCGAAGGTCATGGGCGAGGCTGCTCGGGCCGTGTACGAAGGCACGCCGCTGCTTACGGTCGAGAAGGCCTTCGGCCCCCTCGGCCTGCCCATGACACCCTTCCAGCTCATCGATCTGGTGGGCTGGAAGGTCGCCGCGCACGTGCAGGACACGATGGCTGCAGCCTTCCCAGAGCGCTTCTATGCGAACGAGAACTTCCACGAGCTGGCGGAGCTGCCGCAGGTCGTCGAGAAGGACAAGAACGGCAAGGTCACTGGCTGGACGAAGGCTGCCGAGAAGATCCTCAAGCCGGCCGTGGGCACTGCACCGGCGCGCGAAGACGAGATCCTTCGCCGCGTGCAGGACGGGTTGGCGCAGGAGATCCGCATCATGCTCGATGAGGGTGTCGTGCCCGAGGTCGAAGACATCGATCTCTGCCTGATCCTCGGTGCAGGCTGGCCCTTCATCGACGGCGGCGCCTCGCCGTACCTCGATCGCGAAGGGGCATCTCAGCGCGTCTTTGGGGGCACCTTCCACGAACCGCCCATCCGAGGAATCGCCGCCGTCTGATCAGACCGCACACGAGAGAGGGGGCCCGGCTGGATCAGCCGGGCCCCCTCTCTCGTGTGCATTGCCGCGTCAGTCGCGGCGTTCCGCGAACTCGGCGACGAAATCGGCGCTGTTCTCAGCCCGGCGTGCGATCGGAATCCTGGTGCCGAGGACCTGCGCGACGACATCCTGGGCGATCTTGCTGGCGACAAGCCCGGCATCCTCGAGGATCTGCTCACGGGTCGCATGAGCGATGAACTCATCGGGAAGCCCGAGCTCATCGACGGCGGTATCGACGCCCGCCTCCCGCAGCACCTGGCGAACGCGGGTCCCGATCCCCCCGACACGGATGCCGTCCTCGATCGTGATCACGAGGCGGTGCGCCGCAGCGAGATCGATCACAGACGGCTGGACGGGGATCACCCAGCGGGGGTCGATGACAGTCGCACCGATCCCCTGAGCACGTAGTCGGGTCGCGACGTCCATTGCGATGTGCGCCATCGGCCCGATGCCGACCAGCAAGACGTCTTCCGCGCCGCCGCGAGCGAGCACGTCGACCCCGTCATCGAGACGTTCGACCGCAGGCAGGTCGGGGAGCACCGACCCCTTCGGGAACCGCACAACGGTTGGGGCATCGGACACCGAAACCGCCTCGCGGAACTCTTCGCGCAGACGCTCCGCGTCGCGAGGCGCCGCGATTCGGATGTTGGGCACGAGCTGCAGCATGGCGAGGTCCCAGACGCCGTGGTGACTGGGCCCGTCGGGCCCGGTGACCCCCGCGCGGTCGAGGACGAAGGTGACCCCCGCACGGTGCAGTGCGACATCCATCATGACCTGATCGAAGGCGCGGTTCATGAAGGTCGCGTAGACGGCAACGACGGGATGCAGCCCCCCGAAGGCCAGACCCGCCGCTGAAGCCACGGCGTGCTGCTCAGCGATGCCAACGTCATAAACCCGCTGCGGAAAGCGCTCAGCGAAGGGTTGCAGGCCGGTGGGGCGCAGCATCGCAGCGGTGATGGCGATGACGTCTTCGCGCTCGGACCCCACCTCCACGAGCTCCTGGGCGAAGACGTCAGTCCAGGCCGATGCACCGGAACCGCCGACGGGCTCACCCGAGACGGGGTC
>NZ_JASBSF010000241.1 GCF_030149085.1 Microbacterium sp.
GTCTGGTGTGAAGTGCACGGAGACGGGCGGCGGATGGTCTGTGTAGATCCGGCCGGCCGGCGAGGTGAACTGGACAATACCGCCCTCGAGTTGCTGCACCTCCCAGGCCGTGAACTGCTTCATCGAATGATGTCGTTGACAGAAATGGCAGAGATTCCCGTGCTCGGTCTTGCCGCCCGTGGCGTACTCGTCGTTGTGGTCGACCTCGCAGCGGATGGCGGGGATGCGGCATCCGAGTGTCCGACAGTGTTGGTCCCGGGCTCGAAGCCATCGGTCGAGCGCCGCAGGCCTCGCATACCCGTCGGCCGCGAGCACCGATCCGCTGACCGGATGGGTGACCAGCCGTTCCCACCAGGTCGCGCCGGCGGCGAGCTCACGCGCCGTCTCAGGATCGATGGGGGAGTGTCCGACGAGGTCGGCGGGTCCGGCGGTTTCGGTACCGGCCAGGGCGAGCGCGGGAACGACGACCTGTACCTTGGCGCGGATCGCGCCGAGCGGGCCCGGCCCGTCCCCGGCGGCAGGGTCGACAATGGGTGAGCCGGCGAGCAGTAGCTGTGCGAACAGGTCGGCCCGGATCTGATCCATCGTGCGGGCATCGCCGGTGAAGACGTTTCCCTGCACGTCGGGCCCGGCCTCGGTGGTATCCGCGCTCGGTCGCGAATCGATGACGGCGCGCCCCATCTGGGTCAGTCGGTCGTCGATGCCGACAGCGATCACCGTCGGCACGGGCGCGCACACCTCGCTCATTCCGTCTGACAACGGCCTGATTCGCACGGCGCGCCCCTCGCGCGCTTCTTGGTGCCGCTCCTGCGGGGTGCGGGGGTGCATGCGCTCGGCGAGGATCATGACAGCGGCCCGGACCCGGTTCGCCGAGTCGGTCAGGCATCGTTCGGTGGCCAGTCGGTCGAACTCCGAGCGTACGTCGGCGGGAAGTGGGGTGCCGGCCTCGACGACGAGACTGACGTGCTGACGAGTGATGGCAGCGCTCTCGCGTGCCGCGAGCAGAGTGGGGTAGTCCTCGACGAGCTGGACTGCGTCGTTGATCTGGCGCTGCATCGACCTGTCGCTTACGCGCGAGGCAGCGCCCAGCTCGAGCGCGATCGACCGCAGCGCCATGTCGTGGGCGCGCACCCTGGCCGTCTGGCCCATCGCCTGCTTCCGCGCCAGTTGGCCGGCGCGAGCGAGGACTCGTACCCGAGCCACCTCTTCGCGAGCCGCCCGAACCTCGACGTCTTCGAAGTCGGCGACGATCTGGCACAGGGCGCCGAGGTCGGCATCCGTGTATCCGATCACCGGTCCGATCGGCCGGTCACCGTTCCCAACATTCGAAGACATGTTCTAATGATGACAGGGGCCTCCGACATTGAGTCAGTGGCGCGGGCCGTTCTCGAACAGTGACAGAAATTCGCTTCTCACGCTCCACTGATGTCGTGACCGGCGGGGATCGCGATGACGAGGCCCTTCTGCTCGATGCGGCACTCGATCCGCACGGCCTCGCCGAACTCATCTCCGTCGAGCTGCACGGGCTGGGCAGCCTCGGGCATGATCTCGACGGTCGTCCCGCGCGAGTAGACGATCGCGTTGTCAGCTGTGCGCAACTTCAGGAATGCCCGGCTGCGATGGAAGTGACGGCGAAGGAAGCCATTGATCCATGCGACCCTGCGCCACACGAAGAACCAGCCGAAGAAGCCCTTGGGTTGGATGACCGCGACATCCAGCTGTCCATCGGCGACCGACGCTTCGGGGATGAGCGACAGGCCGGCGGGGAGCGACCCGCAGTTGGCGAACAGCACGCTCTGCACGCGGGCGGTGCGCATCCGCTGTCCCGAGACTTCGTACAGGATGCGGAACGGCTTAGCGCTCCACAGGGAGCGAGCTGCTCCGTCGACGTAGGCGATCCAGCCGAGGCGCTTCTTGAGGTCGCTGTTCGTGTTGGCGATCATCGCCGCATCCATGCCCATGCCGCCCATCACGACGAAGGCGTGCTCCTCGCTGGACCCATCGGCGCGTCGGATCTGGGCGATCCCGACGTCGATCGTCTCGTGATCGCCCGAGAAGGTGGCCGTCACCATCGCGTCGGGCGGCGAGAGCGGTAGTTGCAAGTTGCGCGCGAGGAGGTTGCCGGTTCCCGACGGGACGATCGTCAGCGGCACGCCGGTTCCGGTGAGCGCCTCGGCCACCGCCCGTACGGTGCCATCGCCGCCGGCGACGAGCACGGCATCCGCACCGGCGTCCAGCGCCTCTCTCGTCGCGAGCTGGCCGAGATCATCGACTGTCGTCTCGAAGAACAGGGGGCTTCCCCAGCCCGCGGCGGCTGACTCGCGCTCGACAGACGCGCGGATGGCATCCTGATCGACCTTGATCGGGTTATAGACGAGAGCTGCCCGCTTGGCGTCCCCCGGCTGTGCCTCATGCCCGGCGGAATCCACCGGCGAATCGGTGCCGGGATCGTTGGTCGGCGCGGCTTCCTCGTTGGATGCGGAAGC
Organism: Microbacterium sp.; assembly: GCF_030149085.1. Taxonomy (GTDB): domain Bacteria; phylum Actinomycetota; class Actinomycetes; order Actinomycetales; family Microbacteriaceae; genus Microbacterium. Next base: position 2,487 of record NZ_JASBSF010000241.1, read on the forward strand.
GTGCGTCATGCACACACGATAACCCTCCCAGCCGGAGGAGCCGGTTCCGGGCGCTGTGACAGACTTATCGGGTGATCGATCCCGTGCTGCTTCGTGAAAATCCCGAGCTGGTCAAGCGCTCGCAGGAAGCTCGCGGGCACTCGTCCGAGACGGTGGATGCCGCCCTCGACGCAGACCGCGAGCGTCGTGCCGCGATTACGGCCTTTGAGGAGCTGCGTGCCGCGCAGAACGCCCACGGCAAGCGGGTCGCGCAGGCGCCGAAGGATGAGAAGGCTGCGCTGGTGGCCGAAGCCAAGGAGCTGAGCGAGCAGGTCAAGCAGGCCCAGCAGCGGGTGACTGTCGCCGAAGAGGCTGCCGATGCAGCACTGTCGCGCATCGAGAACATCGTCATCGATGGGGTGCCGGCCGGTGGCGAGGCCGACTTCGTGACGCTCCGCACGCATGGCGAGCCGCGCAGATTCGACTTCACCCCGCGCGATCACCTCGAGATCGGCGAGATCCTCGGCGCCATCGACATGGAGCGCGGCACGAAGGTGTCGGGCAGCCGCTTCTACTTCCTCACCGGGATCGGTGCGCGCCTCGAGCTGGCGATCATGAACCTCGCCCTCGACCGCGCCCTGCAGGCGGGGTTCATTCCCGTCATCCCGCCGACCCTCGTCCGCCCCGAGGTGATGCGCGGCACCGGATTCCTCGGCGAGCACGCCGACGAGATCTACCATCTCGAGGAGGACGACCTCTTCCTCGTCGGTACCAGCGAAGTTCCGCTCGCCGGCTACCACATGGACGAGATCATCGACTTCGCCAAGGGGCCCAAGCGCTATGCGGGCTGGTCGACGTGCTACCGCCGCGAGGCCGGGTCGTACGGCAAAGACACCCGCGGCATCATCCGGGTCCACCAGTTCAACAAGCTTGAGATGTTCGTCTACACGAGCCTCGAGGATGCCGAAGCCGAGCACCTGCGCCTCGTCGAGATGCAGGAACGGATGCTGCAGGACCTCGGCCTCGCGTACCGGGTCATCGATGTCGCCGCCGGTGATCTCGGATCGAGCGCTGCGCGCAAGTACGACGTCGAGGCGTGGGTTCCGACCCAGGATGCCTACCGTGAGCTGACCAGCACGAGTAACTGCACGACCTTCCAGGCGCGCCGGCTCGACATCCGTCACCGCCCCGACGGTGGCAAGACCCAGCATGTCGCAACGCTCAACGGGACGCTCGCGACCACGCGCTGGATCGTCGCGCTGCTCGAGACTCACCAGCGCGAGGATGGCTCGGTCACGGTTCCCGAGGTGCTGCGCCCGTACCTCGGCGGCATGGACGTCCTGGAGCCGGTCGCGTGACGGATGCCACGGTGCCGCACACCGGTGAGCTTGAGGCCGTTCCCGAAGCGGATGCCGCCGAGATCGTTGAGGAACTCGCCGCAGAGACCGAACACCACCCCGGGAGCACGCCGCGGCTGCTGATCGCCCTGGATATCGACGGCACGGTGCTGCTTGAGGACGAAACCCTCAGCCCCGGCGTCGTCGAGGCCGTGGAGCACGCTCGCCGCGCCGGGCACGAGGTCATGCTCGCGACCGGTCGCTCGTGGGCGAGCACCCGCGGAGTCGTGCGCGTTCTTGAGATCGAGCCCGACTACGTCGTGTGCTCGAACGGCACCGTCATCCTGAAGAAGATCGAGGGTGACGAGGTTCGGTACGAGCAGGTGCACACCGTGACCTTCGACGCGACCGAGGTCGTCACGCTCCTGCGTGAGCACCTGCCCGACGCGAAGTACATGGTCGAGCTCGAAGACGGTAGCCGCCTCTACACCGAGGAACTCGACGACTGGAACCTGCTCGGCGCCCGCCGCGTCGCGTTCGACGAGCTCACTCGCGAGCCGGTGTGCCGCGTCGTCGTCGTCTCGCCC
>NZ_JASBSF010000333.1 GCF_030149085.1 Microbacterium sp.
GGTCGGGATCTCGCCGAGCGTGTACCGCGGCTTGGCCGAGCACGAGGCATCGGCGCTGCTGCCGTGCGTGGCCAGACAGGTCACCCGCCCGGTGCGGCGGCGCACCGAACGGATGCCGGAGCCGGCCTGAGCGCGCGGCGCATCCGTCACGAATCGAGAAGCGCGTGAACGGATGCCGGGACTACCGTGACCGGTATGCAGACCACCATCCACTCGAGCTTCCTCCCCCACCTCGACCCCGAGGAGTCGCTGGCCTTCTACCGAGACGTGCTCGGGTTCGACGTGCGGCTCGACGTCGGTTATGAGGACATGCGCTGGATCACCGTCGGTCCGGCCGGCCAGCCCGACACTGCGATCGTCCTGCATCCGCCGGCAGCGAACCCCGGGCTGACCGACGCGGAGCGGGCGATGCTGCTCGAGCTCATCGCGAAGGGCAGCTACTTCGGCGTCAATCTCGCCACCCCCGACCTGGACGAGACCTTCGCGGCTCTCGAGGCGGCCGGCGCCGAGATCGTGCAGGAGCCGATCGATCAGGATTACGGCGTACGCGACTGCGCCGTGCGTGACCCCGCGGGCAACCTGATCCGCATCCAGCAGTCCGCAGTCTGACCCCGAGCCGCGCCGACCGGATGGTCCGCCCCCGGGGTGACTCCTCCGGTCCGCCCCGCCGCCTCTCGCCCTTGCTTCCGGTCGAATCGATTCGATACACTTGACGCCGGTGCCCTCAACGACACCGTCTTCCGAATCCCGACGCACGACTCGAGGGCACGAATGGCGCGCAGCCTGATCACCGGACACCCCTGGCGGGTGATCCTCCTCTTCTCCATTCCCCTGCTGATCGGCAACGTCGTGCAGCAGCTGTACCAGTTCGCCGACGCGATCGTGGTGGGACGCCAGCTCGGCGTCGACGCGCTCGCCGCCGTCGGAGCCACCGGCAGCCTGCTGTTCCTGCTCCTCGGTTTCGCGTGGGGCATGACCTCCGGCTTCGCGATCCCCACCGCGCAGGCCTTCGGTGCGCGCGACGCAGCCGCCGTGCGCCGATCGGTCGCCGTCGGGACGACGCTCACGGCCGCGGCATCCGTCGTCCTCACCGTCGGGGCGCCGCTCCTGTCGGAGCCGCTGCTCGTGCTGCTGCAGACCCCGCCCGAGCTCATCCCCGAGGCCACGGTCTTCGCGCAGGTCAGCTTCCTCGGCTCGGGCGCCGTGATGTTCTTCAACTACCTGTCCGCGATCATCCGGGCGATCGGCGATTCACGGACCCCGCTGGTGTTCCTGAGCCTCGCGTGCGTGCTCAACGTCGCCCTCGTCATCGTCATGGTCGGCCCCCTGCAGTGGGGGGTCGCGGGAGCTGCGGCATCCACTGTCGTGTCCCAGGCCCTCTCGGTCGTGTGGTGCCTCGACTACGTGCGCCGCCGCCTGCCCGCTCTGCACGTGCGGCGCGAAGACTGGCGTCTGCAGCGGGCGGACGTCATCGAACACCTGCGGCTCGGACTGCCGATGGGCTTCCAGGCCTCGATCATCGCGATCGGCACGCTCGCGGTGCAGGTGCGGCTGAACGAGCTCGGCACTCCCGAAGTCGCCGCCTACACCGCGGCATCCCGGGTCGACGGTCTGGCGATCGCGCTGCTGCAGTCGCTGGGGCTTGCGGTGTCGATGTACGTCGCGCAGAACTTCGGCGCCAAGCGTCCCGACCGCATCCTGCGCGGGGTCACCCAATCCACGGGCATCGCGATCATCGCGGCTGCCGTGCTGGGTGCGGTGCTGATCGCCTTCGGCAGCCAGATCGTCGAGCTGTTCGTCGGCGGCGGTGCCGAACAGGTCGTCGCGATGGCCGCCGAGATGCTCGTCATCAACGGTCTCACCTACGCCGTGCTCGGCATCCTGTTCGTCATCCGAGGCGCCCTGCAAGGACTCGGGCACGCCCTCATTCCGACCGTGACGGGCATCGTCGAACTAGTCATGCGGGTGGGGGCGGCGGTCGTGCTGGGCGCGCTGTTCGGGTTCGTCGGAGTCGTCTGGAGCAACCCGCTTGCCTGGATCGGGGCCGTGGTCGTGCTCGTGCCCGCGTATCTGCACGCGCGACGTGCATTGCTGCGAATGCCGATCTCGCCGCTCACGCCCACACCCACCGCGCCGATCCCGATCGTCGGGCCGACCAACGGCTCGCTCGTCGTGGACGCCGTCGTGACCGCGCCCGTGCCGGTGTCCGACCCCGAGCGCTCGCGGCGGCTGTTCGCACGGCTCCCGCGGGTGCGCGCGCGCCGTCGGCTGCGTCGCTGATCTCTCCGGCCGTGCCACCGGGAATCGGCGGCACGGCCCGGGCCGGCGGCGCACGGGGAACAATGGGGGAATGGATGCCGCTCCGCGACCGCTCATCGAGATGCCCGACCCGCAGTACGTCATGGTCGGCGAGAGCTACCGCATCGCCACCTACTCGTGGGGCGATCCGGACGCCCAGACGGTACTGGCGGTGCATGGGTTCTCATCGAGCTGTCGCGACAACTGGGTGAACACCGGGTGGGTGCGTGACCTGACACGCGCCGGGTTCCGTGTGCTGGGCGTCGACCAGCGCGGGCACGGCGCCAGCGACAAGCCCCATGACCGCCGCG
>NZ_JASBSF010000335.1 GCF_030149085.1 Microbacterium sp.
ACCGGGTAGACATCATCGACCCGGACTGCACGCAGCTGACGCCGTCGCCCGGTAGGGGTGTCGCCAGGATCAGGCGTCTGAGTGAGGCGCGGCTTGGTTTCGGCATCCTGTACCGGCGAACTCTCCAGCGTGGTCGACATCATGCCTCACTCTGGGCGCCGGAGCGCGATCTGGCGACGATGGTCGATGCGGTGAAGTTGATGACCAGAGTGATCAGGAACAGGGTGAGACCTGCCGCCATGAGAGCTGAGAGCGCGAACTCCGATGCCTCCCCGTATCGCAGGGCGATGAGCGCCGATATGGAGTTGCTTCCGGTTTTGAGAACTTCCCAGTTGATGTAGAAGATCGGCGAGATGATCATGTAGATCGCGATGGTCTCCCCCAGCGCCCGTCCGAGCGCCAACATCGTGCCACCGATGATCCCGCCGCGGCCGAAGGGCAGGACGACAGCGGTGATCATCCCCCAGCGGGTCGACCCGAGTGCGTATGCAGCTTCACGCTCACCGGGAGGCGCCTGCATGAAGGCTTCACGCATGATCGAGGTCTGCGTGGGAACGATCATGAGCGAAACGACGACTCCCGCGATGAATGCCGACGAGGTGAACGCGCTCGCATCCGACGCGGCTGTCCCGTCCGGATTGGTGACGGCGAAGATTGGAATCCACGAGAAGTACGTCGAAATCCACTGCGAAACCGGGATCACGTTCTCTTGCAGGAAGAAGACGCCCCACAGTCCGAAAACCACGCTCGGCACCGCCGCCATGAGATCGACCAGCGTGATCGCCCACTGCTTGAGGCGGCCGCGCAACACCTCCGAGATGAGAAGTGACGTCCCGAGCGAGAGTGGAAGCGCGATGGTGATCGCGATGAGAGCGATCGAGACGGTGCCGAACAGGACAGCAGCGATCCCGAACTGGCCGGTCTCGGGCGACCACTGCTGTTCGAACAAGAAACTGATGCCCGACACCTGCAGGGCGGACCCCGCGCGAACCGCCAGAAACAGGCCAACCGCCAGCATGATCGCTACCGTGATGCCACCAGCGGCGAACGCGACGGAGCGGAAGATGCGGTCGGAGGTGGACGGCCGGGACGTCAGCGATCGTGCACCGTCGGGGTGCGCGGTCGCGGGTTCATCGATGATCTGGGTGACGTCGTTGGCGAGAAAGACGTCAGCCACCTCATCGAAGACCGTCAGGCCCTCGTCGTGGCTGTCTTCGACCGCCTCACCGGACCCGTCACGTGAACGTTCCACTCGCGTCATGAACGACCACCAGGGGTGCGCAACGCGGACATGGGACTTCTTTCGGGTCGAGGACGCCGCCCCTGCCGAGGAGCGACGCATGGATCAGGGCACCGCTCGGACGCGAGCCGCGGCTCGGTGACACTGGTGATCGTTATCTGCGCTGGTGAACGAAAGGCGTCGCATTCGCTAAGGCGCGATTTCTCGCACGTGTGCGACGAGCATCGCTCGGTCATGGACTCACCGTGGGGGTCGGGACCGCCGTCGGCGTCGGGGGCGGTGTCGGCAGCGCGGTTGGCGTCGGTGTCGGCGATGGTGGCGGTGCTGGTTCGAAAACCGTCACCGTCGAACCGACTACCCGCCGTGTTCCGCCCACCGGGTCGGTACGAATCACGCCGGGCCCGACCGTGGAGGTCGGGGCCGAGCCCGCCGTGAAACCGGCCGCCGCCACGCTTTCGAGCGCCGCGTGCACGTCGAGCCCGATGACGGTCGGTACCGAGTTGTACCCCGAGGCGACCGTCACCGCCACCGTGCTACCGAAAGCCGCCCGATCGCCCGAGGCGGGCGAGGTCTCGATCACCGTTCCCTCGGTCCAGCGGCTGTCGACCGAGGTCACGGCACCGACGACGAAGCCCGCCGCGACGATTTGCTCGCTCGCCTCTGCGAGTCGGAGCTGCGCGACATCCGGAACGCGCGGGCGGGTGTCGGCTGCGGTGGTAGGGGACGTCGGCTCCGGCGTCGGCGTGGACGTCAATGGCTCGGGTGTCGGTTCCGTGGTGACGGATGCCGAGGGCGATGTCGCAAGGGAGATCACGACCCCGAGGGTGACGGCGGCAGCGACGGTTGCGAACATTGCGATGCCAGCAGGCCGACGACGCCGGTGAACGGCGGCGAACGGGCTCACGGCGGGAGAAGACGCGCGCGGTGGGGTCGCTGTCGTACCGAGCACGCGGGTCACGCCCGTCCGGTCCTCGTGATTGGCCGTCGCCGGCTCGGCCGACGATGCAGGTCGAAGCGCCGACCTCGCAGCCGTGGGTGTGGTTGCGCCTGTTGCCTCGGTTGCGACGGCGACGAGCGCATCGCACATCGCGCGGGCCGTCGGGAAGCGATCGGCCGGATCCTTGAGCATCGCCTTGACCACGACGCGATCCAAGGATCGCGGGATGCCCGGGCGGCCAACCGAGGGAACGGGTGGTGGGGCCTCCACGTGTGCCCGCGCAACATGGGTCGGATCATCCCGCTGGAATGGCGCGTGCCCGACGAGTGCGAAATAGAGCAACGCTCCCGCCTGGTAAATGTCGCCCCGCTCGTCGACAGCGTCCCCGCGGGCCTGCTCCGGGGAGACGTAGCTGGCGTTGCCGAGGACTCCGACACCCCCCTCGTCGCGTGCGGCGAGCAGCGCGGCAGATCCGAGTGCTGTCTCACCGACGTCGCCCGCGATTCCGAAGTCCAGCAGGCGAACGGTCGACGGATCGAGCACGCCGTTGCTACCACGAGCCACCATGACGTTCGTCGGCGACACGTCCCGGTGAACCAGTCCGGCCGTGTGCGCGGCATCCAACGCATCGAGCACGGGGATCATCACGCTGATGGCGGCTTCGGGAGACAGCGGTCCGGTAGCGCGCACGTGTTCGGCGAGCGTCGCGCCCGACACGAACTCGAGCGCGATCCACACGACAGGCTCGGGCCGATCGCGGTCCTCACCGACATCCAGCACCTGCACGGCATGCGGATGTCGAAAGCGTGCGGAACGCGCAGCCTCAGCAAGGAAGTGCTCGCGGGCCGCGGCACGCTCCGTCAGGTGGGGGTGAAGGATCTTCAGCGCCACGCGCTGTCCGGTCGTCGCGTCCTCGGCGAGAAAGACGGATGCCGAGCCACCCGTCCCCAGGAGGTCGATGAGCCGGAACCTGTCGGCAATCAGGTCGGCCATGACTGCGCCTAAAGCACCGCGCCCTCACCGGCACTCATCGGACGGCGGCGAGAAGAGAAGTGCGCGGCGGGAGCCGGGAGAAGCCTTGCAGTACGAAGAGCCGAGAGTGCGGAGACGGCTGCAGCTGCCGCCGTGGACGACGAGGTGTACCACCGGGCGCACGTCATGACGGGCCCTCCCTCGGCGTTGAGGACCCACCCGCGGCGAG
>NZ_JASBSF010000339.1 GCF_030149085.1 Microbacterium sp.
GCGATCGAGCGCCTCGTCGACCGAGGTGTCGGAGGGCATCACGATGCGATCTCCGCTTCGTGCTGCGACTCGATATATGTCTTGAGGCGGACCAGGTGGTCGCCGTCTTCTTTCTTCGAGATCGCAGCTACTAGGGGTAGCATCATCCGCCGCAGTCCGCCCGCTTCCAGCTCGCATGTCCACTCGATGCGAGTGCCAGCTCCTTCGGGGTGAAGACGGTATCGATAGGTCACGGTGATGCCTTCCGCCTCGCTGGCGATCGCGAATGTCGACGGCGAATCAAGGGCGACGATCCGCAGGCGACCTGTCGATTCCTTGCCCTTCACACGGCGGGTCTCCTCGATCACGGACCCCTCGGCGAGTGGCCCGTCTGTCACTTTCGCGCTCCTCACCACGCCATCGACGTAATCGACCGATCGGGTGGGATCTGCCAGGACGGCGAACACGTCCAACGGGGGCCTGTCGATGTGCTCGGTGAACTGGAATCCGATCATGGTGCTCCTTCTGGTTGAGGATGGGGCGGGTGCCTAAGGGGGACATAGGCGTCGGTGTGGCTGATGCGGGCAGCATCGGAAGCTTGGTCGACGTGATGAACCTCGAAAGGTGATGTGCAGCGAAGACGCCACCCTTCTGAGGGCATCCACTGCACACCGATAGCGGCGAAGGTCTTGGCTATCTGCTCAGCACCGCCGGTATGCCGATGCACCACGCAAAGCTGAGCCGGCATCGTTCGATAAACGAAGGGGCGGGGCGGGTCTATCGGACCCTCGATCAGTAGGGCGGCGTCGAAGCGGATCTGGTCTTCATCCACCACATAGGGATCGTCGCGCGTGATCCCCACCAGACGACCAAATTGGTGGGGGATGCCGGCGGCGGTCGCGAACTCGCGCAGCTGCTTCCAGGGCTCGATCGAAGCATGTCCAATACTGAGGCCACCGTACCCGCGATGCCGGAGTGCGAGCAGGTGCAGCTCGGAGGTCCGCTCCACCCGCACCGGCGCCGCGTCGAGATCGAAACGGAGAGTAAGCGGCGTCTCCGCTGTGAAGCCCTCGAATGTCCTGCTCTGCCGCGCCACATCCGCATACTCGCGATACGACCGCACCATCCGGCGGTACTCCGAAGGGCTGAGCCCGAAGCGCCTGACGAAAGCTCGCGTGAAGGTTTCAGGCGTGGTAAACCCGGACTCCAACGCGATGTCCAGCACCGTATCGCTGCTCACCTTGAGCCGGTAAACCGCGCGTTCGAGACGCAACCTCCGTAGATGCGCCTTCGGGTTCTCGCCGACTACAGCACGAAACACGCGATGGAAGTGATGCGGGGAAAGACCGGCGACCCGCGCCATGCACGCGAGCGTCACCGGCTCCTCGAGCCGCTCTTCCACCCACTGCAACGCTCGACTCACGCACTCCTCATGCCGCCGGGCGGTCGACGGACGTACGAACGCAGACACGCAGCAAATCTACGAGCGAAGGTGCTCAACCTCTCGACATTTTTTGCGATTCCGCTCGCCTGGTGTCTGCACATCTCTACGCGCCTCCCAAGCCCCGAAGTGGACTCTACGAACCGGCCCGAAATGTCCACATGGACACAGCGTGGACCTTTCATCTGCGAAACGGACAACTTCGACAAATGCCTACACCTACCCGAAGTCGCCGCCGGGAGCCATGTCCGCGAAGCGCGAGTAGTGGCCTTGGAAGGCGACGGTGATGGTGTCGGTTGGTCCGTTACGGTGCTTGGCGACGATGAGGTCGGCCTCGCCCGCGCGCGGGGAGTCCTTCTCGTAGGCGGCTTCGCGGTGCAGCAGCACGACCATGTCGGCATCCTGCTCGATCGAGCCCGATTCACGCAGGTCAGACAGCGCGGGCTTCTTGTCGGCGCGCTGCTCGGGGCCACGGTTCAGCTGTGACAGAGCAATGACAGGAACCCCGAGCTCCTTCGCGAGGAGCTTGAGCGCACGAGAGAACTCCGACACTTCCTGCTGACGGGACTCGACACGCTTACCGCTGGTCATCAGCTGCAGGTAATCGATGACGACCATCTTCAGCCCAGCACGCTGCTTGAGTCGGCGGCACTTCGCGCGGATCTCGACGAGAGTCATGTTGGGGCTGTCGTCGATGTAGAGCGGGGCCTCATTGATGCGACCGCGGGTGGCGGCGATCGTCGTCCAGTCGCGGGAGTCCAGCGTGCCCTTGCGCATGTTCTGCAGGGGCACAGCGCCCTCGGCGCTCATGAGGCGCATCGCGATCTCGCTGCGTCCCATTTCGAGCGAGAAGAAGATCGTCGGCATGTTGTTCTTGATCGCCGCGGCCCGTGCGAAGTCGAGGGCCAGCGTCGACTTACCCATGGCGGGACGCGCCGCGATGATGATCATCTGCCCGGGATGGAGCCCGTTGGTGAGTTGATCGAGACCCTGGAAGCCGGTCGGGATGCCGGTCATCTTGCCATCGCGTCCTCGAGCGGCCTCGATCTCTTCGAGCGCGGCATCCACCGCGATCTCGAGCGGCACGTAGTCTTCAGCGGCCTCGGCGCCGGTGACGGAGTAGATCTCGGCCTGCGCACTGTTGACGAGGTCTACCGCCTCGCCCTGGCCGGCGTAACCCATCTGGACGATGCGGGTCCCGGCCTCGACGAGACGGCGCAGCAGCGCACGCTCGGCGACGATCGATGCGTAATAGGCGGCGTTGGCGGCGGTCGGGACGATCGAGGTGAGCGTGTGCAGGTAGTCGGCGCCGCCAGCACGCTGCAGTTCACCCGTCTTGATGAGCTCGTCGGTGACGGTGATGACGTCCGTCGGCTCACCGTGCGAGTAGAGGGTGAGAATCGCCTCGAAGATCAGCTCGTGCTTGGGGATGTAGAAGTCAGCACCCCGCAGGGTCTCGATGACATCGGCGACGGCATCCTTCGACAACAGCATGCCGCCGAGTGCGCTCTGCTCGGCGAGGATGTCGTGCGGCGGAGTGCGCTCGTGCTCGCGGGGTCCGCCGAGCCGATCCTCCGAGATGTCCGCAATCGACATGTGTCCCCCTTCGCTGTTCGTGCTGTGCTGCACCGTGTGGCTGTACTGCACCGTGGCTGTGCCATCCGCGGGTGCGGTAGAACGCCTCTTCCGCAGCTGTTGAGGCGCTGGTTTCGACGCTGAATCCGGAGCGCCTCGCCACCGGCCAGCACAACGCTATGGACGGGTTCCGACACCCGCAACACCGCCTGTGGATAACTCTGTGTAGAACCTGCGGGAAACGCCGCTGTGCTTGTGAGCAGTGCCTGTGGACAAAGGTTGTGAGATCACAGATCCAATCAGAAGAAAGGGCATCTGACCTGGAGTTTTACTTCCCCACACGTTGTGGACAAGGTTGTGGTTGAACCTGGCGTTGAAGGTTGTCTGTGCTGTCTCTCGCTGTGTACAAGCGGCACAGAATTCGCCTATCAGGCGGCAACCGAACGTGCAAGCCCAGGAGCACAAAACCACCCGCGACATCACAACAAATGAAGGGCGGATGCTGCAGACTGCGTGTCTGCGGCATCCGCCCCGGCGTGGCGTCTCGCGATTACTTCGCGGCGACGACCTGCAGCGTGATCACGGCGGTCACGTCGTCGCGAAGACGGATCGTGGCCTCGTGCTCGCCGACCGACTTGATCGGCGAGGTGATGTGGATCTTGCGCTTGTCGAGGTCACCGAAACCGGCGGCCTTGACGGCGTCTGCGACATCCGCGGGCTTGACCGAACCGAACAGGCGGCCTTCGGCGCCGGCCTTGATGGCGAGCTTGACCTTGTTCGACTCGAGGTTCTGCTTGAGCGAAACAGCCTCTTCGTGGTCGTGGATCGCACGCGCCTCACGGGCGGCGCGGATCGAGGCGACCTGCTTCTCGCCACCGCGGCTCCAGGCCACGGCGAATCCCTGGGGGATGAGGTAGTTACGGGCGTAGCCGTCCTTGACCTCGACAACATCACCGGCGCTACCGAGCCCGGCGACCTCGTTCGTGAGAATGAGCTTCGACATGGGGACTCCTTAGCGGCCAGCGCCGGCGTAAGGCAGGAGAGCCATTTCGCGCGCGTTCTTGATCGCACGGGCGATCAGACGCTGCTCCTGCACCGAGACACCGGTGATACGACGGGCGCGGATCTTGCCGCGCTCCGAGATGAACTTGCGGAGGGTGGCGACATCCTTGTAGTCGATGAGGCCGACCCGGATTGCCTTTGCCGGGGCGACCGGCTTGCCGCCCTTGCGCGGCTTGCGGCGATCGCCGCTTGACTTTCCAGCCATGGGTTTTCCTTACGTGTGAACCGGATGCCGCGGCATCCGTGGTGCTTAGAACGGGGTGTCGTCGCCGTAGGTGCCGGGGGCAGCCCAGGCGTCGGCGTTCGAGGAACCGGGGGTCGACCAGGGCTCGTCGGCGACCTGGCCGCGGGACTGGCCGCCGCCGGCGCCGCCACCGCTGCTCGCGGCACGCGTGACCTGAGCGGTCGCGTAGCGCAGCGAGGGGCCGATCTCGTCGACCTCCAGCTCGATGGCGGTGCGGTTATTGCCTTCGCGGTCCTGGTAGCTGCGCTGCTTGAGGCGCCCGGTCGCGATGACGCGGGATCCCTTGGTCAGCGAGCCGGCGACGTGCTCGGCGAAGTCACGCCAGACGCTCGCGCGGAGGAACAGCGCTTCGCCGTCCTTCCACTCGTTGGCCTGACGGTCGAAAGTGCGCGGCGTCGATGCGATCGTGAAGTTCGCGACCGGAAGCCCGTTCTGCGTGTAGCGCAGCTCGGGATCAGCCGTGAGGTTGCCCACCACGGTGATGACGGTTTCGCCGGCCATGACGATTACGCCTTCGCAGCCCGTGCCGGCGCGGCAGCCTTGCGGGCAGCCTTCTCTTCGGCGCGCTTGGCTTCGGAAGCGATCATCGCGATGGCCTCTTCGGCGCGCAGCACCTTGGTGCGCATGATCTGCTCGTTCAGCTTGAGTTGACGGTCGAGCTCCTGCGCGGCGTCGCTGGTCGAGGTGAAGTTGACGACGGCGTAGATGCCCTCGGTCTTCTTCTGGATCTCGTAAGCGAGCCGGCGCTTGCCCCAGACATCGACGTTCTCGATCGAGCCACCATCGTTGGTGATGACTGCGAGGAACTTGTCGAGGGTCGTGGGGACCTGGCGCTCGTCGATCTCAGGGTTGATGATCACCATGAGTTCGTACTGGTGTGTGTGCGTCACTGACCCACCTCCTTCGGACTAGAACGGCTGTCGGGCATTTCCCGGCAGCAGGAGGGTGTGTGCACGTGTCTGGGCTGATTCCGTACGAACGGATGCCGGACAACCTTCACAGTGTATCGGATGCGGCATCCGCGGCCCAACCGGCCGTTTTCTTGCGTCAGGCGCGGGGCTGGGTCCTACGATCCCACGTGCGCACGACGATTGCGTAGATCGGGCGTGTCAGGAACAGCACGAACAGCCACCAATAGTTCAGTGCCGGGATGGCGAACATCAGCAACAGTGCCACTCCGAACAGGACCGTGATAATCACCCCGACGGCCAGGCCGTCCCGGAATTTGGCCTGCGATTCGTGATGCAGTTCCGGGTGCCGGATGAGGTAGACCCGCGTGAGCGTCAGGACGAGGCTCGTGAGGATGAGCGAGCCGACG
>NZ_JASBSF010000340.1 GCF_030149085.1 Microbacterium sp.
CGAACGCGCGCAGCCAGCCGCGGACCGTGGACGCCGGCCGGCCCAGCCACGCCGCGATCAGGCGGTGCCCCCACCGGGGGGTGGTGTTCGCTTCGACCGCCGCGGCGATCACCGCCGCCCCATCGGCGCGCCGCGCGGCCAGCTGAGTATTCGCTCCTCTGAGGGCCACTGGTATTGCGGTTCAGGGCCACTCGCTCATCGACGCGATCGTGTCGGTGAGGGCCACCGAATATTGGGGTTGAGGGCCACCGTTCCTAGGCTCCTTCTGCCGCGTGGCCAATCACACGGCAGAAGGAGTGATTCGGATGGTACGCAAGATCAAGGCGAAGCTGGTGCTTCGGCTTCGCGCGGAGGGGTTCACGGGGAGGCAGATCGCCGCGCAGGGCATGTCCCGGACGAGTGTGGCGGCGGTCATCGACGCCGCCGACCGGGAAGGGATCGGTTGGGACGACGTCGCCAAGCTCGAGGAAGCGGACGTGTATGCGCGGCTGTTTCCTGGTCGTGGTGAACATGACAGCGTTCACGCGCAGCCGGACTGGGACAGGGTGCACCGGGAGCTCGCGCGGGTCGGGGTGACGCTGAAGCTGCTGCATGGCGAGTATGTCGACGCCTGCCGGGCGGCGGGATCGACGGCGATGGGATACGACAGGTTCTGCAAGGCCTACCAGCAGCACGTCCTCATCTCCGGGGCGGCGTCGCGGGTGGGGCACAAGGCGGGGCAGACGGTCGAGGTCGACTGGTCGGGCAAGACGATGCAGCTGACCGACCCGGTCACCGGGCAGCAGACGCGGGTCTACTTGTTCGTTGCGACGCTGCCGTTCTCCCGCTACTCGTTCGTGGAGCCGACGCTGGACATGCAGCAGGACGCCTGGTTGCGCGCGCACGTGTCGATGTTCGACTGGTTCGGCGGGAGTGTCCCGCGTGTCGTCCCGGACAACCTCAAGACCGGGGTGCTGAAGCACCCGGCGGAAGGTGAGGTGGTGCTCAACGATGCGTATCGGGAACTCGCGGCGCACTACTCCGCGGCGGTGCTGCCGGGGCGGGTGAAGAAGCCGAAAGACAAGGCCAGTGTCGAGAACACGGTCGGGAACGTCGCGACCTGGGTGATCGCATCCCTCCGCGACCGAAGCTTCGCGAGCTTGGCGGAGTTGCGGGCGGTCGTCTACGAACGCGTGGCCGCTTACAACGCGGAGCCGTTCCAAAAGCGCGCCGGGTCAAGGCTGAGCGTGTTCGACTCGGAGGAGAAGCCGCTGCTGCGGCCGCTTCCGGTGGTCCCGTTTGAGATCTCGAGGTGGTTCTACCGGCGCCGGGTTCAGAAGAACGGGCACGTCGTGTTCGAGCGCAACTTCTACTCCGTGCCCTACCCGAACATCGGTCGGAGTGTTGATCTGCGGGTCACCGACACCACGGTCGAGATCTTCGCCGGGCAGGAGCGGCTGACGAGCCACCTGCTCGCTCCGGTCGGGATGGTGAACGAGTATCGCACCCACGACAGCGATCTGCCCGACGGTCCCCGCTACCGGCAATGGGACGCCGAACGTGTTCGCGAGTGGGCGGGCCGGATCGGGGAGGACACCACGATCGTGGTGAATCGGATCTTCGAGTCCGTGCCCGTCGACGAGCAGGGCCTGGACGCGGCTTTGGCGGTGTTGCGGCTCACCCGCCGCTACTCCGCCGCTCGGGTCGAAGCCGCCGCCGGGATCGCCCTCGCGTCCCGGGTGAGATCTCCGCGCTACGCGCATCTGCGGCCCATCCTCGAGACGAACCAGGACCAACCCGACGGGAGGAGCCCATGGGCTGAACCCGCGACTACGGGGCCGACCGGATACGTCCGCGGCGCGGACTACTACGCCGGTGACATCTGATGAGCCGGCTCGACTCGGAGACGAAGCGGAAGCTGCGTGAGATGGGGGTGACGTCGCTGGTCGACGCGTTCGAGGTCCAGGACGACAGCCTCACGTTGGGAATGGCGTTCGAAGAACGCGTCAAGCTCGCCGTCGACGACGCCCACGCCACCTTCACCCACGCCAAGGTCGAAGGCCTCATCCGGCGGGCGGGTCTCCGCTACCCGAACGCGGACCTGCGGCGAGTCGACCTGCTCGAGCAGCGGGGTCTTGACCGCGGGGTGATCGCGCAACTCGGCACCTGCCAGTTCATCACCCGGCAGCAGAACGTCGTATTCCAAGGCTTCACCGGGTCCGGGAAGAGCTACCTCGGATCGGCGTTGGCGAAGCAGGCCTGTCAGCACCGCTACCGGGCGCACTACATCCGCATGCCCGACCTCGAAGAATCCTGGGCCACCGCCCGCGACCGGCCCGCGGGGAAGGAGAAGTGGCTCCGCAAATACGCGGCGTTCACGCTCCTCGTGATCGACGAATGGCTCCTCGACAACCCCGATGACAGCGTTCGCGGCATGCTGCTCGAGCTGCTCGAGCGCCGCTACGACGCCACCTCGACGGTGTTCTGCACCCAGTACGCGAAGAAGGACTGGCACCAACGCCTCGGCGGCGGAGTCCACGCCGACGCGATCATGGACCGCATCGTCCACAACACCATCTGGATCGAGACCGGCAGCACCAACATGCGCGAACACACCGCCAGGACGGCCTGACCGGCGCCGGTGAGCGTTGCCATCACCGGGTGGCGCTCACCGGCAATACCGGGCGGCCCTGAATCGCAATATCGAGTGGCACTGAACCCCAATATCGACTGGCCCTCAACCCTTCAAATACTCACCCATACATGGCGGGTTTCGAAATTCCGCAGATCAAGCGCCATTCCTTGCGCGATGGGCCCCGCGGTAGCCAGTGAACGCGAGGTGAATTCTCTGGCGGAATTAGAACTCAGGGGGCGAGGAAGGACTTTTGCGGGCGTAGGCGGTTCACACTTGATAACAGAGGTCATCGGCTCGCCGAGATTCCCTCCCGATCGGTAGAACGCAGTTCCCTATTTTGCTGTGCCCGAACGAGAGGAACCCCTCATGCCTGACCCCACGCCGCCGCTAACTTTGACTGTCGCGCAAGCCGCGCGCGCGATCGGCGTCGACGAGCGCGCTGCCCGTCGTCTTGTCGCGAACAACATCCTGCCGACAGTTCGCCTCGGTCGGACCATCCGAATCCGTGTGCGAGATCTTGCCGAAGTCCTGGGGTTGCCCGCCGCAGAGGTCGCGCGAGCCGCTGCCGAGATCTCGACGGCGCGCGAGGATGCGGCGGTAGCCGCGTGAACGCGCCGCTTGCGGCTCGCGTGCTCGCGGCGTCATTACGGCACATTGACACCTCAGCCAACGACGCCGTGGTCGGTGGGTCTGTGGGTTCCCGCCGCGTACGGGCGGCGTTGGCTGAGGTTGCGGCGACAGTGCCGCTGGGAGTTGTCCTGACGCGCTCCGAGGCCGCCGCCGCTGCCCGCTGGCTCCATCAACACGGCGAGCTTTCCGATGAGGCGGTGGCTGCATGACTCCGCGGATCGACCCGCACGTCCTCGCTGCCTCGCTGCGTCGCGCACTTGCCGCGAACACGCCGCCCGCCGCTGCTACGCCAGATCCGTGGCTCGGGCGACTCGTCGACGCCGGAACTGCGGCCATCGAAGACGAAGCCGCGGCGAGCAATTTCACGATCCACGACCCCCTGCCGAGATAAGGAGCCCTCTGACATGACGACCACCGAAGCCACTACGCCGCCCACCGCTAGCGAGCCCTTCGCCACCGCTGACGCCGATACCCTCGCAGGACTGTCCGCGACATTCCGCGCTCTTGCGGTGACACTCGCGTCGCAGATCAACAGTCTCGCTGCCGATTTCGACGCGCTCGCCGCGGCTCGCGGCGGCAGCGGAACTCCGTCGCGCCTGCCCGAGCCGTCGGCTCGACGATCGGTTGGCGACCTCATCGCCCTGCCGACCGCGCCCACCGCGCCGCCCGTCGAGCCGACG
>NZ_JASBSF010000362.1 GCF_030149085.1 Microbacterium sp.
GCCTGCCTGGTCCGCCCTCACCGACGCCGCATCCGGGTTCGCCCCGGATCTGCGTGCCTGGTTCGCCGCCGACCCCGGCCGGGTCGAGCGGATGAGTCATCCGCTTGCCGACCTGCACGTCGACCTGTCGAAGAACCTCGTCACCGATGAGATCCTCGCCTCGCTCGTGCAGCTGGCCGAGCAGACCGGGGTGCAGGAGCGTTTCGCGCAGATGCTCGCTGGCGTGCACCTGAATACCTCCGAGGACCGCGCGGTGCTGCACACGGCGCTGCGTCGCCCGGCAGGGGAGAGCCCCGCGCTCGTCGTCGACGGCCAGGATGTCGACACCGATGTGCACGCGGTTCTTGA
Source organism: Microbacterium sp. (assembly GCF_030149085.1). Taxonomy (GTDB): domain Bacteria; phylum Actinomycetota; class Actinomycetes; order Actinomycetales; family Microbacteriaceae; genus Microbacterium. The sequence goes on from NZ_JASBSF010000362.1 coordinate 349, forward strand.
TGCGATGGATGCCTTCGCCAACCGGGTGCGGTCGGGGGAGTGGCTCGGCGTGACCGGCAAGAAGGTCACGCACGTCGTCAACATCGGCATCGGCGGGTCGGACCTCGGCCCCGTCATGGTCTACGAAGCTCTGCGACCCTATGCGAACGCCGGGATCGAGGCGCGGTTCGTCTCGAACATCGACCCGACCGACATGGCGCAGAAGACCGCGGACCTCGACCCCGAGACGACGCTGTTTATCGTCGCCTCGAAGACCTTCACGACGCTCGAGACCCTCACCAATGCCCGGCTTGCGCGAGACTGGCTGTGGGCTGGGCTCACGGCATCCGGTGCCATCGACGGGACGGAAGCCGCCAAGACTGGTGCCGTCGCTCACCACTTTGCGGCGGTCTCGACCGCGCTCGACAAGGTCGCCGCGTTCGGCATCGACACCGACAACGCATTCGGCTTCTGGGACTGGGTGGGCGGCCGCTATTCGGTCGATTCGGCGATCGGGCTCTCGCTCACCATTGCGCTCGGTCCGGATGCCTTCCGTGACCTGCTCGCCGGATTCCACGCCGTTGACGTGCATGTCGCCACGACGCCGCTCGAGCGGAACGTGCCGGTGCTCATGGGCCTGCTCAATGTCTGGTACACGAACTTCCTCGGCGCGCAGACTCACGCGGTGCTGCCGTACGCGCAGCAGCTGCATCGGTTCCCGGCATATCTGCAGCAGCTGACTATGGAGTCCAACGGCAAGCGCGTTCGCTGGGACGGTTCGCCGGTTGTGACCGACACCGGTGAGGTGTTCTGGGGCGAGCCCGGCACGAACGGACAGCACGCGTTCTATCAGCTCATCCATCAGGGCACCCGGCTCATCCCGGCGGACTTCATCGCGTTCGTGAACCCGGCCTATCCGCTCGAGGATGGCGGTCGCGATGTTCACGGGCTCTTCCTCGCGAACTTCCTCGCGCAGACCAAGGCCCTCGCGTTCGGCAAGACCGCCGAGGAGGTCGAGGCTGAAGGGTCAACCGGGGCGCTCGTGGCCGCGCGCACCTTCCCGGGCAACCGCCCCACCACGTCGATCTTCGCGCCCGCACTCACTCCGTCGGCGCTCGGTCAGCTCATCGCGCTGTACGAGCACATCGTGTTCACGCAGGGCACTATGTGGGGCATCAATTCCTTCGACCAGTGGGTAGTCGAGCTCGGCAAGCAACTCGCCCTCCATATCGCCCCGGCGATCGAGGGCGACGAGGATGCTGTCGCGGCGCAGGATGCCTCGACCCGCGCGCTTCTGGAGTACTACGTGGCGCACCGGGCCTAGGCCGGGGCCTCGGCTGAGGCGAGGGGATTTGCCCGGGCGAGGGCATGGATGCGGCATGCGGCCCTCGCTTGCGCATCCACCCTCGTTTGGCCCGGCGTCTGGGCTCGGCGCCGCGAGTGCGAAACTGGAGGGTGTGCTAGAACCGATGAGCCCGCATCCTACTGACCGCTACATCGTCGCCACCGACGGTGCGTGCAAGGGTAACCCGGGGCCGGCCGGGTGGGCGTGGGTCGGCGAGGACGGCAACTGGGCAGCGGGGTCCTTGCCGGAGGGCACCAACAACATCGGCGAGTTGCTCGGGTTGCTCTATGCGATCACCGACCATGCCGATGTCGCCGAGCTCGTCATCCAGGCCGATTCGAAGTACGCGATCGACACCTATTCGTCGTGGATGGATGGCCATCGTCGCCGCGGCTGGGTGACGAGCGCCAAGAAGCCAGTCGCGAATCGGGAGATCCTCGAGCGTCTCATCGCCGCGCGGGACGCGCGCCGCGCGGCGGGGATGCCTGATGTCGTGCTCGAGCACGTGCGGGGGCACAGTGGTCATCGGCTCAACAGCTGGGCAGACGAGCGTGCCGTCCGCGCCTCGGAGCACGCAGCGAGGGGCGAAGCGTTGACGTGGACCTCTCTGCGCGGGTTGGAACGGCTCGACGTCGCCGTGGATCCGCCGCGGAGGAGCGCCGATCCCACCGGACGCTGAGGAGCGCCGCGCGGCACGGCCATGCGAGGCCTCACCCGGCGAGGCCTCGCATGAGGCTCGTTTCCTCGTCGGCGGTCAGTCCGGCGCGACGGGGCCTGTCGAGGCCTCGGACGCGCTCATCCTGCAGCACCCGCGTCAGCGTGTCAGTCATCGACCGAGCGGTGCCGCCGGCACGGAGGTAGGCGGACCGGTCACGCTGCGCGAACCCGGTCGCGCGGGACGGAAGCCACAGCGGCAGCGAGCGCGGACCCGCCCAGTACTGGATGCCGTGCGCTTCGAGTACGGCATCCGTCACGTCGATCAGCTCGCCGCGGAAACCCGTCACGGCGCGTGCCGCTGTGAAGAAGTCGGTCATCGGGAGGGGCGGACCCACGGCGTTGATCCTGCCGGTCAGGCGTGCAGAGCCCGCCGCGGCGAGCCACGACGCCAGGTCCGCAACGTCGATGACCTGGACGAACCGATTCTGCATGACCGGCACGATCGTGGGGCCGCCGCGATCCAGGCGTGCCGGCCAGTAGCCGAATCGGTCGCTCGGGTCGCGGGGGCCGACGATGAGGCCGGGTCGTGCGATGAGGAGTCGATCGCCGAGGGCGGCGGACGTGACCTGTTCCGCGGCGACCTTCGCGTCGGCGTACCGCGAGAGATCAACAGGTTCGACCAACGCCGCGCTCTCGTCCGCTCCCGGCTCGTCATCGGCCGCGTACACAGACACCGTCGACACCAGTGTCCAGTGCGCCGCGCGCGAACCGAGCTCGGTGACGGCGGGAACGACGAGGTCGGGCTCAGAGGACAGCTCGATGACCTCATCCCAGTCGCCGACGAGTTCGCGGTAGGCATCCGGACGACGACGGTCGGCGGCGAGGAAGTGAGCACCTTCTGGTGCCGTGCCCGATTCGCCGCGAGCCACGCAGGTGACATCGGCGCCGAGTGCGAGCGCGGCGGACACCAGCTCCCGACCGAGCCATCCGGTTCCGCCCAGGACCAGCACTCTTCTCATGGCGCCGGCCGTATCCACTCGTCCGCCATCGGGACGATCAGTGCCGCGATCACCCCTTCGCGGTTCGGTGAACTCAACTCGACGACGCCGCCATTGGCGTGCGCGAGCTCCTGCGCCACCGCGAGACCGAGACCGGTTCCCGGGGCGTGTGCCTGCTCTGCTTCTCTCGTCCGGTAGAAGCGGTCGAAGATGTGGGGAAGATCCGCGTCGGCGATCCCGGGGCCGGTGTCGCGGACGGTGATGCGGACAGCCGGTAGGGCGGACCCGTCGGCGGCAACGAGCGTGGAGTTGTCGTGCGACGCTTCCACGCGCACGCGACCGCCCCGTGGTGTGAACTTCACCGCGTTCGCGACCAGACTCGCCAGGGCGTGGCCGAGTTCCGAGGGGACGCCCTGGACGAGGCCATCGCAGTCTCCGACGCTCAGCTCGAGGCCCCGCTGCCGCGCCGACGGTGCGTAACGGGCGAGAACCTCATCGAAGAGGTCAGCGACGGCGACCTCCGCGATCAGGAAGTGGCGGTCCGTGCGCTCCTGCACGCGGGCAAGAATCAGCAGGTCATCGATGAGGTAGCTCAGACGTGCGGTGTTGCGCTGGACCACCTCGATCCATTCCCGTGACTGTGGCGGCAGTTCATCGGATTCCTCGATCAGTTCGAGATACCCGGCGATGCTCGCGATCGGGGTACGCAGCTCGTGGCTTGCCGTGGCTACGAAGTCGCTCTGCCGACGCTCGAGATCGAGCTTGGCCGCGAGGGCCGTCGCTCGCGCGCGCTCGGCGTCGAGGCGAGTCTGCGTGGCGTGCACGCTGTCGGTGATATCGAACACCTGCACGGCGACTCTCGTTTCGTCGCCGGTGACCGTCGATGCGTCGATGGTCATGACCGCGCCGTCGAAGGTCTCGAAGGTCGCACGATGGCCAGTGCGCAGACTGTTCTCGACGTGTTCGCGGATGGGGCCGCTCACCCAGACATCGTCCGCGCGCAGTTCCGAACGGAGGACGCCGCGGGCCGCCGAGTTCGCGAGCAGCGCCCGCCACGTGGCGCCGCGCCGCTCGGCGATCACCAGGCCTACTCGGGAATCGATGAAGCCGCCGGTGAACAGCTTCGCGAAGTCCCGGCTTGTGCGGTTGGCGGCGCGCAACTCGTAGCTCGCTGTCGAGAGGAACAGGTTGTACAGCCCGGCCATGAAGATGAACAGTGCGACGATCAGCACCTTGGTGCGGGGATCGAGTCCAGCGGCGCTGAACGGTCCGATGCCCGCGACTGTCATGGCGAGAACAGCGACACCCGTCAATAGGGTCTCGACGTAGGATCCCCAGTTCGGAAATCGGAATGACCCCCACGCCAGAATGCCCACGGGCAGAAAGGTCAGCGGCAGGCTTGCACCGCCGGCGCCGAGAAACACGAGGATTCCGCTCAGCGCGGCGACTTGGGCGATGACCTCGATGCGCGGGATGCGGAGATAGATCGGAGGCGGCAGAACGGCGAAGGGCGCGATGATGAGGATCGCTGCGGCATGCGATGCCGCAGCCTGAGTCGCGGCGGGGAGGAACTCGCGGCCGTCGGCGAGAACGACCAGGCCCACGAGGATGCCGAGCAGGCTCGATGCCGCAAGCACCGCGAGCGCGAAGCGCCACGCGTGGCGAACGGAGCGAAGCCGCAAACGCCTGGTCGCCCGGTGATCGAGCAGGGCCGCGAACATTCCGGCCTCGATGGCATTGGCCAGACCGAACCCGACGGAGGTAACCAGGTCACGCTCTCCCGTGGCGTTGGCAAGCCCGGTGGCGACGAACACGAGGACCAATGCCGCCCACCGGCGTTGGCGCGGGTTGACCAGCACGAACCATGCTGCGACGCCGGCGGCCGGCCACCACGCGGCGACACTGCCTCCGAGCGGCGTGAACGCGACGCCTAGACGAGACAGAGCGAACAGGGCGAGAGCAACGAGAACCCACGCCCACCAACGAGGGGTGCGCTGGATGCTCGCCACCGCGAGTTCCAGCCGCCTCGACGCCGCTGACCCCATGGCTTGACGCTATCGGACCCGCGCTTCGGCCTCGACGGAGCCACGCCCCGACTGCGCAACACCGCGAACTGACGCGGGGGCTACGTGCTAGGCAGTGACGGCATGCCGCGTTGACTTCCACCCCAGCGCGGGCGCCACGTGCTTCGCGAACGACTCGACGATCCGGAGGTTGAAAGCGACACCCAATTGGCTGGGAATGGTGAGCATCAGCGTGTCGGCTGACTGCACGGCGGCATCCGCCAGCAGCTGGTCGACGAGCGCGTCGGGGGCTCCCGCGTAGGTCTTCCCGAACGTCGAACGCATGCCATCGATGTAGCCGACGCCGTCGCCGTCCTGGCGGCCACCGAAGTACATCTCGTCTTCGGCGGTCGTGATCGGGAAGATGCTGCGGCTGACGGACACGCGCGGTTCGCCCGCGTGGCCGGCCCCACGCCATGCCTCGCGGAACGCGTCGATCTGCTGGGCCTGCAGCTCATCGAAGGGCAGGCCGCGATCCTCGGTCAGGAGGGTCGACGACATCAGGTTGACGCCCATCCGTCCCGCCCACTCGGCGGAGTCGCGGTTTCCAGCACCCCACCAGATGCGCGAGCGAAGCCCGGGAGAGTGCGGTTCGATGCGCTGCAGCCCAGAGCCGCCGCCGAAGGGGCTCATCGCGTCGCGCTCGGCCAGGCCCTCTCCTTCGACTGCGCGAAGGAACAGGTCGAAGTGTTCGCGGGCGATGTCGGCGCCGCGCGGGTCGGTCGAGCCGGTGTAGCCGAACGCCTCATAGCCGCGAACGACGGTCTCGGGTGAACCACGGCTGACGCCGAGGGCGAGTCGTCCCTCGCTGATGAGATCGACGGATGCCGCTTCCTCAGCAAGGTACAGAGGGTTTTCGTAGCGCATGTCGATGACGCCGGTGCCGACCTCGATGCGCTGGGTCTTGGCTGCGATAGCGGCAAGTAGCGGCATGGGAGAGGACTGCTGCCTCGCGAAGTGGTGCACCCGGAAGTAGGCGCCGTTCACGCCAAGGTCATCCATGCCCTGCGCCAGATCGATCGCCTGGAGCATGGAGTCCTGCGCCGTCAGGATGTGTCCGCCGCCGAGGGGACCGTAGTGGCCGAACGATAGGGTTCCGAATCGCTGCATATCTGATTCAACCTCCACGGGGGTCAATCTATTCCGGTGAATGGATGCTGGGGTAGTAGGCGGCGATCACACCGGCCGGGCGAGAACGAAGTCGTGCTCGAGGCGCTCGCCGACG
>NZ_JASBSF010000364.1 GCF_030149085.1 Microbacterium sp.
GAGTCCATCGAGCTCGGTGACGTCGTCGAACACGACGGCGAGATCATTTGTGTCGTTGAGCAGATTCTTCTCGAACGTTGTGGTGAGTGTTGAGAGGCGACCGTTGATTTCCGTGAGGCGCGCCTTCTGGGCTTCGTCGAGGCCTGCGCCTGCGTGGGTCATCTCGCGGTAGTGGCGCTCGACAAGGTAGCGATCCTCGGGCGCGAGCCCGAGATCATCCAGCTGGGAATGCACGCTCGCTATGCGTCGATAGAGCTCAGCGTTCAACTGCACGGCATCCGTGTGCGCTGCCATCAAGGGGGCCAGCGCTTCTTCGATCTCTTGGATCTCTGGCGTCGCGTCAGCGGACGACACCGTGTAGAAGGCAGATGCCACATCGTGGAGCAGCTCGCCGCTGCGCTCGAGGGGCACCAGCGTGTTCTCGAAAGTCGGGGCGGCGGCGACATTGACGATCGCGTCGATCTCACGTCGATGCGCGGCGAACGCCTCGGTGAACGCCGGCAGGTAGTGCTCTGGTCGGATTGCCCGGTAGTCCGGGAGTCGGTAGGGGAGCGAGCTTGCGGCAAGAAGAGGGTTCGACATGTCGACGTCGGTCATGGACCCAACCTATCTCCTCGGATCCGTACCGCAAACCAACCTTTGCAAACGAATACTTGCAAAGAAAGCTTTGCGGTCTTATCGTGGAGGTGTGAACAGATCGCCAGACGACGCGGGTGATGTGCCCCCGCGCATCGGTGAGGCGCGTGAGCTGGATGTCGGCGCGCTGCGCGCGCTTGCGCATCCGCTTCGTGTCGAGATCTACGACATCCTCAGTCAGTTCGGGCCGCAGACGGCGAGCTCGCTGGCGGAGCAGCTGGGGGAGTCGTCCGGGGCGACGAGCTATCACCTGCGTGCGCTCGCCAAACACGACCTCATTCGCGAGGTTCCCGATCGAGGCACGGGACGCGAGCGCTGGTGGGAACGACCCAAGGGCGCGGTGTCGATGACCAGCCCTACGGCCGTCAGAAGTCCTGCGGGCCGCGCCGCGAGCCAGGTTGTGATCAGCGAGTTCTATCGACGCCGTAACAGGCAGCTCGAGGAGTTCATAGCGCGCCAGATTCGCAAGGATCCCGACGAGTGGACGGCGATGCTCAGCACCGCCACCGTTCGACTGACGGATGCGCAGTTCGAGGAGCTCGGCCATGAACTCGAGGCCGTCATCGACTCGTACGTCGCGCGCTACCGCGAACAGCAAGGCGAGGGAGTGCGACCGTTCACCATCCGAACCGACGTGTTCCCCCTGACAGACCCGGAGCAATCATGACCACCATCAGCACTGTGGCGGCGGCCCACTGCGACCAGGTGCAACCGAGCGCGATCGAGCGGGCGGCGCTGGTCGTTCTGCGAGCACTGGAACGAGACATCGAAGTGCGGGTTCGACGGCGGGCATCGACCCGTCCGATCCGGCACGCTGCACTAAGCGCGTACGCCGAGGGGCGTGCGGATGCCTGCGCCGGCGCCCATGTCGGCATCCTGCCGCGATGACTGTCGCCTCGAGCCCCGTCCGGCGTCAGCTTCCGCTCGGCCGGGACTTCGGGAAGCTCTGGACCGCTGCGGCATTCAGTAACCTCGCTGACGGGGTCGGACGCACGGCCGTCCCGCTCATCGCAACGACCCTGACGCGGGACCCGGTCGCCATTGCCGCGGTGGGAGCGCTGGCCTTCGTTCCCTGGCTGTTCTTCGGGCTTCCCGCTGGCATGATCGTCGACCGGTTCGATCGACGCCGGGTCATGGCCTCTGCCAACGTGCTGCGCGGCGCCGTTGCGGTGGCCCTTGCCGCTCTGACCGCGACAGGTCATCTTGAGCTGTGGCATCTGCTCGTCGCGACTGTGGTTTTCGGCATCGGTGAAACCCTGTTCGACAACGCGACCAATGCCGTGATCCCCTCGCTGGTCGGCAGACCGGGGCTGGACCGTGCGAACAGCCGCATTCAGGCTGCACAGATCACGATCGACAGTTTCGTTGCCCAGCCCATTGCGGGTGTGCTGTTCGCGATCTCGCTCGTGCTCCCGCTCTGGGTTGGCTCGATCGGGTATCTGGTCCCGATCGCCCTGGCGCTCATGCTGCCGGTTTCCGCTGCCTACGCCTTACGCGGTTCCAGGTCCGCGGAAGCAGAATTTGCGACGGACGAGGTGGCGGCGCCTGGGGAGCGACTTCCCGCATCTGACCCGCAGCGCGTCTCGACCAAGGATGCGGCGCTGTACCTCTGGCGCCACCGCTATCTGCGCGCGCTCGTGGTGTTCACCTCGATCCTTGGCGGCGCATTCGCCTTCGCACAGGCGCCGACGATTCTCTACTTCCTCGAGACACAGGGTGTGGCGCCAGCCGCAATCGGCTTCGTCACCGCAGGAATCGGCGCCGGCGCGCTGCTGGGCTCCCTGGTCGCCCCCGCACTTGTGCGCCGCTTCGGCCGGGGCGCTGTCATGCTGGTCGCGAATCTCGGCGCAGGGGTGTGCCTGGCGCTCGTGGGAATCGCCCCCGAGGTGGTCAGCGCGATCGTGGCCTACGCAGGAATGGCCTTCGCGGTCTCGCTGTGGAACGTCCCCTGGGGGGCGCTGCGGCAGATGATCATTCCGGGCGACATCTTCGGTCGGGTGCTCGGTATCATCCGGAGTCTGACCTGGGGACTGTTCCCGATCGCCACGATGCTCGGCGGTCTGGTCGCGCGCGTGGACCTTCGCCTCCCCTATGTGATCGCTGCAGTCGTGACGATCATCGCTGCCCTCGCCGCCGCGCGACTTCTTCTGGCAGCGAGCCGGGTGTCAGCGAACGAGGAGTGACCTCCGCTCAGGCGAACTCGTCGTCGGGATCATGGTGCACGACCGCCTCGCCGTCGGCGCCAAGCGTCACGATCACGCCGGTGTCGAGTTCAGCGATCGGTCGCCCCTCGAGCCACGTGAGTGTCCAACGCGGTGTCGGTTCCTGAGCGAGCTGCCCGGCAGAGATCAGCTCCTCGACAGCGGTGATCTGTGCGCGCAGGACCTCGGGTACGGCCTGCGGAGGTTCCGTGCCCAGGGCCCACCGGGTTCCGAGTTGCATCTCACGCCTCCCCGAGTTCGATGGATGCGACGGTCGTGCTCTCGGCATCCGTGTAGGTGATCGAGGCGATGCGCCCCACGGCCTTCAGGTCGCCCTCTGCCAGCTTGAGTCGCTCCACCGTCGCAGCCGGTGCGCCGAGCGTGATCGACGTGACCGGCGTCTTCTGGGAGGCCTTCGCCTCGGTCTTCGCGCGACGGATGCCGATGAGTGCCGCACCGACAGCGGTCAGCACGGCGGGGTCGCCGTCGATGCCGAGCGGCTCGGGCCATGCTGCCGTGTGAATCGAACCCTCCTCGAACCACGACCAGGCTTCTTCCGTTGCGAAGGAAACGATGGGCGCGAGCAGGCGCAGCTGCGTCGAGAGTGCGATACGCAGGGCAAGGGCGGCGGATGCCTGACCGACATCGGTCTGGTCGTAGGCTCGCTCCTTGACGAGCTCGAGGTAGTCGTCGCAGAAGGTCCAGAAGAAGGACTCGGTCAGCTCAAGCGCGCGGGCGTGATCGTAGGCATCCAGCGCTGCCGTTGCATCGCGCACGACGCCATCGAGCGTCGCGAGCATCGAGGCATCCAGCGCATGAGTGATCTGCGCGCCGTCCGGGACGGGGAACGAGAGGACGAACTTCGCGGCGTTCAGGATCTTGATCGCGAGGCGCCGACCGATCTTGATTTGCGTCGGGTTCTGCGGATCGAACGCGGCATCCGTGCCCAGGCGGCTGGATGCAGCCCAGTAGCGCACGGCGTCCGATCCGTGCTGCTCCAGGATGTCGGCGGGCGTCACCACGTTGCCCTTCGACTTGGACATCTTCTTGCGGTCGGGGTCCACGATGAACCCCGAGATCGCGGCGTCACTCCACGGCGCGCGGCCGTCTTCGAGCGCGCTACGCAGCATCGTCGAGAACAGCCAGGTGCGGATGATGTCTTGACCCTGCGGGCGCAGGTCGAACGGGGCGACGAGATCCCACAGCTCGGGGTCGCGCTCCCAACCGCCAGCCAGCTGCGGCGTGAGCGACGAGGTGGCCCAGGTGTCGAAGATGTCGCGCTCTCCCTCAAAACCGCCGGGGACGCCGCGCTGAACCTCGGTGTATCCCGGGGGAACGTCGGTGGTGGGGTCGACGGGAAGCTGGTCGTGAGTGGGAAGCAGCACGCGGTCGTAGTCGCGCTCACCGTTCTCGTCGAGGCCATACCAGACAGGGATTGGCACCCCGAAGAAGCGCTGGCGCGAGACGAGCCAGTCTCCGGTGAGGCCGCCGACCCAGTTCTCGTAGCGCACGCGCATGAAGTCCGGATGCCACGCCAGCTCCTTGCCGAGGGCGATGAGCTTCTCGCGCAGCGCCTCGTCGCGGGCGCCGTTGCGGATGTACCACTGGCGCGTCGAGACGATCTCGAGGGGGCGGTCGCCCTTCTCGAAGAACTTGACGGGGTGGGTGAAGGGCTTCGGGTCGCCGATGAGCTCTCCCGACTCCTGCAGCAGCTCGACGACGCGCTTCTTGGCGCTGAAGACGGTCTTGCCTGCAAGCTCCGCGTAGGCGGCACGCGCGGCATCCGTTGTGATGACCTCGGGAGCATCGGCGATGATGCGGCCATCCATGCCGATGATCGTGCGGTTGGGGAGATCGAGTTCGCGCCACCAGATGATGTCGGTGACATCGCCGAAGGTACAGATCATCGCGATGCCCGAGCCCTTGTCTGGCTGCGCGAGCGGATGCGGGAGCACCGGCACTTCTACGTCGAACAGCGGCGTCCGCACGGTCGTGCCGAATGCGGGCTGGTAACGCTCGTCGTCGGGGTGTGCCACCAGCGCGACACACGCGGCGAGGAGTTCGGGACGCGTGGTCTCGATGTGGATGTCTCCGCTGCCGTCGCTCTTGTGGAAGGCGAGTCGGTGGTAGGCGGCAGGCTGCTCGCGGTCTTCGAGTTCTGCCTGCGCGATCGCCGAGCGGAAGTCGATGTCCCACAGCGTCGGCGCGAGCGACTGGTACGCCTCGCCACGCTCGAGGTTGCGCAGGAACGCGAGCTGGCTCGTGCGCATCGTCTCGTCCGAGATCGTGCGGTAGGTCTGGGTCCAGTCGACCGAGAGTCCCAGCATCCGCCACAGGTCTTCGAAGTGCTTTTCGTCTTCGACAGTGAGCTTCTCGCACAGCTCGATGAAGTTGCGGCGGCTGATCGGCACCTGGTCAGCGGCCTTGCTGCTCTTGTTGTCACCGCCCTCGTACGGGGGAGTGAAGTCGGCGTCATAGGGGAGTGAAGGATCGCAGCGCACACCGTAGTAGTTCTGCACGCGGCGCTCGGTGGGCAGGCCGTTGTCGTCCCAGCCCATCGGGTAGAAGACGGTCTTGCCCCGCATCCGTTCGAAGCGCACCTTCACGTCGGTGTGGGTGTAGCTGAACACGTGGCCGATGTGGAGCGACCCGGATGCCGTCGGCGGGGGAGTATCGACGGAGTAGACCCCGGCCCGGCCAACTTCTGCAGCGCGAGCCCGGTCGAAGCCGTACGTGCCGGCATCCGTCCAGGCGGCATCCCACTTCTGTTCGAGACCCTCGAGGGCGGGCTTGTCGGGAACTGCGGCCATGGGGTCTCCTTGGGCGATATGTGCGGCACTGTGTGAGCGTGCCTGAGTGTGGGATACGCCTCGATTCTACCGGGGCGAACACTGTCGAGCCGGTGAGCGCCCCCCGACCGCGCGACAATTCGTTCCGGCGCCGAGAATCTGCTGGGGCGCCGCGCTCGGGGCGCCGGATCGGATTCTCGTGACTGTTGGGGTCCCGGATAAGCAGCGGGATCAGGGCAACGGATGCCGAGAGTGCCAGTCCTCGCGGGTGATGGCGAATGCCAGATGCGGCATGTCGATGTCGCGGTAGCGGATGGTGAAGCGCTCGCGCACCGTCATCCCGAGTCGAATGGCGACGTTCATCGACGCGATATTTATATCGCGCACCCTCGCGTAGATCTCGGGGACGTCGAGATGGGCGAAGCCCCAGTCGAGGCACGCGGATGCCGCCTCGGTCGCGTATCCGTGGCCCCAACGCTCCCGAAGCAGGTGGTAGCCGACCTCAATGACCTGAGCTTCACCCACGGCCTGGATCGTGAGGCCGCAGTCTCCGATCAGCTCGCCGGTGCGAGCATCCACCATGGCCCAGAGTCCGATGCCGTCGCGTTCGTAGCGCGCGAGCTGCCGCGCGATCCAGTCCACGGTCTCGTCTGGCGAGAAGCCGTGCTCGTAGGCGGCCATCGCGATCTCGTCACCGAGGACGCGGTGCAGAGCGGGCTTGTCCTCGAGAGTGAGTGGCCGCAGCCGCAGCCGTGGGGTGTGCAGCCCGGCGAAGGCATCCGTCGCCTTCTTCATTCGAGCACCCGGATGCCGAGAGCTGCAGCGAAGGATGCTGCGTGGTGTTCGATCTGGCGGGGCGAGAGCGTCGCACCGCTGAGCCCAGCAGGGTCTGTGAACGAGAGCGCCTCGAGACCACGGAGATCGAGGTTCTTGCTGCGCAGGCTTCGAGAGTCGACCTCGTCGGCGTGACATCCGGAGACCTGCACGCGATCGAGGGATGCCTCGGGGAGGTCGAGCGAGCCGAAGCGGCAGTCCACGAACCGAACGTCGCTCAGCGTCGCGAGAGCGAGGTTCGCGTAGTCGATGCGTAAGCCGCGGAACTCGACGCTGTCGAGCTCGGCCCCGCTGAGTTCGAGAGTTGCGAGCCGGCCACCGTCTATCGTCACGGTTCGCCAGGCGCTGCCCGGCGCGATCAGCCGCGTCGCACGGATGCCGCTGATCAGCACATCGCGCAGGGATGCGCCCGTCAGGGTGAAGGCATCGAGGTCGGCATCCGGGATGGCGCACTCGGCGATTCGGCCGAAGGATGCGTCGACGTCGCCGTGAAGCGGGGCCAGCCTCGCGCCGATGACCTCGTCGTGACCTGTCAGCGTCTCTGCGGGCTCGAGGACCCGCGGTAGGTCGGGGCTGCTCACTCGAGGTGGCAGCGGTCCGGTGGATCGAGAACGAGGCACGCATCCACCCTAGGCGCCGCTAGAATTGAGCAATCAGCACCGATCCGGCCATCACCGGGGAGCTCTCGGAAGAACCGTCCCGCGAGGGGCCCAGTAGAACCGAGCGGGTCAGGCCCGTCATAGCCGCAGTGAGAGGGGCTCGACCGGACGCAGACCGGAAGAGCACGCAGGGTGGTACCGCGGTCCGCGAGGATCGTCCCGGCGCAACAGTCCGTGACCCTTGCGAGATGACATGAGCTACCCCCGCCCCTCCGCCTTCGGACCCGCTGCCGACGTTTCGCCGAGCCCGCGCTTTCCCGCGATTGAACGTGACGTGCTCGCGTTCTGGAAGCAGGATGACACCTTCCGCGCCTCGATCGCGCAGCGCGACGGTGCCGAGGAGTGGGTCTTCTACGACGGCCCGCCCTTCGCGAACGGTCTTCCGCACTACGGGCACCTCCTGACGGGATACGCCAAGGACCTCTTCCCTCGCTTCCAGACCATGCGCGGCAAGAAGGTCGACCGTGTCTTTGGGTGGGACACGCACGGCCTTCCCGCCGAACTCGAGGCGATGAAGCAACTTGGCATCACCGAGAAGGCCGAGATCGAGCAGATGGGCATCGCCGCGTTCAACGCGAAGGCTCGTGAGTCGGTGCTGACGTACACCCACGAGTGGGAGGACTACGTCACCCGCCAAGCGCGCTGGGTCGATTTCGAGCGCGGCTACAAGACTCTCGACACCGGATACATGGAGTCGGTGCTCTGGGCGTTCAAGAGCCTCTACGACAAGGGGCTCGCGTACGAGGGCTATCGGGTGCTGCCTTACTGCTGGCGCGACGAGACCCCGCTGTCGAGCCACGAGCTGCGCATGGACGACGACGTCTACAAGATGCGCCAGGACCCCTCCGTCACGGTCACCTTCCCGCTGGTCGGCGCCAAGGCCGAGGCGCTCGGGCTCACCGCCGTCCGGGCGCTCGCCTGGACGACGACCCCGTGGATCCTGCCGACGAACCTCGCCCTCGCGGTGGGGCCCGACATCCGGTACGTCGTGGTCCCCGGTGGTCCGAACGGAGCTGCCGATGTTCATCGCGCGCCCGGTGGGGAGGTGGATGACGCTGTCGAGGCGACCGCGCACGAGTACCTGCTCGCCGAAGACCTGCTCGCCGGTTACGCGAAGGACCTCGGGTACGAGAGCGTCGAGGATGCGCGCGCGGCGGTCTCGCGCAGCATCCTGGGGTCGGAACTCGCCGGCGTCTCGTACGACAGGCTCTTCGACTACTACGCGGATGCCGAGATCTGGGGCACCCAGAACGCGTGGCAGATCCTCGTCGACGACTACGTCACGACCAGCGACGGCACCGGCATCGT